>JANNSE010000001.1:0-22310 GCA_031402215.1 Candidatus Woesearchaeota archaeon
ATTATTGCCACAATAGAAACTATACAAACAATGTAAATATCTCTTTTATCATCCATAATAAACACCTCTCATGAATTATGGAATCAGTAGTATTTAAAGGTTATTATCAAAAAACTTAAAAAGGGTGATGACAGAGATACATCGATGAAGAAAAAGAAGGTGGGTAAGAAACGTACTTCTGGAATTATTAGGATTAGAAGGCCGAAGGTTCAAAAAGTAAAGATAGCAGCACCAGAGGCACCAGTAGAGAATATAATACTAGAAGAATCTCAAATAAAGCTCGAACCAACAAAAGAAGTATTGAAGGAATTAGAGAAAGAAGGCGTAAAAGTAGAAAAGAAGCCTGAAGTGAAAAAAGGCATAGAACTACCACTTTCACCAAGAGGAGATAGAGAATCAAAAATTCTAAAAATGGTTGGAATAATATTATGCATAATTATAATGCTGTTTTGGTTGACACTAGCAATATTATCTACTGAATATAATTCTGGACCAAAGATAATACAGAAAAATGTTAGCGTGACATCATTCACTTTTACTACAGTATCATTCTCTAAGTTCGATAATACTACAGATGTAAAATATAATCAAAAAGTAGACCAATTAGGATACTTGCGTCAAGAAGTAAATGATAAGGGTATAACAAAGAAATATCTAATGGATGATAGGGGACGTAAAATTGAGTTAATGTTAAGAGGAATATCGCAAGGGGAACAATATGATAACTTGTTTGTAATGGATGAGACTTCTAAACAAGTATATAATGTTTCAGGAATATACAGATATGAATTAAATAAGTTCATAATAGAAGTCGACGAAATTATACTTGCAGAGAAGAAAATGGTTGAAGTTAGTGAATGGAGAGTCGAGAATATGACGACAGATGATGTTAAAGGATTCACGTTTAATATAGCTAGAGGCGTGAATAAATTGGTTAGTATCAACTATACGGGATAAAGTTTAAATAGTCGATTATTCTATAAGTATTATGGGTGAGATGGAAGTAGAGGAGTTAACAGGACCTTTCGATACAATAATCAGGCATTGCCATCAGAAAGCACAAGAATTAGAGGAGAAAGGTAAAGACGAAGAAGCACAACAATATTATCTACACGCTAATACTATTAAAGATATTAAATCTAAGATGTTAGGGAGTTAATCTTCCATAAATTATATAAAACAAAGTTAGTGGTTTATTCTATGAGAGCGTGGATATTAATATTATTCTTAGTATTATTAAGTGGATGTACGAGTGAGATTGTGAAAAAAGACAATATGACAGACTATGTAACTAAAGAATGTGGTACTGAACCCGCATTCAATAACGAGTATTGGGATGAACATAGATCAGGAATTTATGTAGATGTAAATACGGGTGAAGTACTATTTTCTAGTCTTGATAAATTTGATTCTGGAACAGGATGGCCATCATTTACAAAACCTGTTGAAAATGCTTCTATAATTACGAAAGAAGATGACTCACGTATTGAAGTTAGAACAAATGCATCACATTTAGGACACGTATTCGATGATGGACCAAACGGATCTTTAAGATATTGTATAAATTCTGCTTCTTTGAAATTTATTCCGTATACTTCATTGAGTTCATCAGGATATGGACAGTATGAGAAATTGTTCCCATATCAAAAAGCAATGTTTGCTGGAGGATGTTTTTGGGGAGTACAACATTTATTTGATACAATTCCTGGAGTTGTAATGACGTCTGCTGGATATAGTGGAGGATGGATTGAAAATCCGACGTATGAAGAAGTTAGTTCGGGAGATACTGGACATGCAGAAACTGTGCTAGTTGTATTTAATCCATCTTTAATATCATATAGAGAATTAGTTGATTATTTTTGGAGGATACATGATCCTACACAAATAGATAGACAAGGACCAGATGTAGGAACACAATATAGATCAGCAATATTTTATTTTAGTGAAGAACAAAATACAATTGCATCGAAAAGCGAATTAGATTTTGATAATTCACACGTATTCCAGTATCCTGCAGTGACGGAAATAGTAGAGGCTAAAACGTTCTATCCAGCTGAAGAATATCATCAAGAATATATAGATAAAAATCCTTTAACGTATTGTCATGCTATAAGAGCAAAGTAGAATTAATTCTTCTTAATTTCAGTAAGATAAAAATCCCATTGTGATAGAATAAATTCTTGCGGATCAAATATTTGTAGATCGGATTCTGGTAGAGCAGGTTTTTGTAGATCAGGGCTTTGTGGATTGAATTTTAGCGAATCAGGTTTAAATGTTTCTATAGGAGCTATTCTAAATCCTAAACCTTCGTAAGAACTAACAACATAATCTGGCTTCAAATTATTATCAATATCATAAAGTTGTACTGTATCTCTATCTGCTGTAATTATAGTCATTAAATTGTAGAAAGGGACATATTCTTTTTCTTTAACTCTTCCAGGAAGATCTTTGAATTTGCCTGGTCTAGTTTCTTTTATGATTTCGAATTTAACGTAGTCTTTACCAATCATACCATCGTATAGATATTCATTGTGGATACAGCTAGTTAATAATAATGAAGCTAATATTGTTGTTAATTTCTTCATGACTACGGAATGAGAAATCGAATTATAAATTTAACTCTTGTACTTCATTGCAGCATCAATAGCATTCTGAATCTCATCTGGACTTTCTTTGAATCCTAAGTTGTAAGAAATTGCTAACACTGAAGCGTTCGAGTGTATTGTTAGTTTATCTTTTGTTAGTATAAAACCCACAATTGATCCTATAACGAATAGGATGGCTGCTACTAGGATTGCTACGTAGTCGTATTGTTTGTATGCGAAAAATCCATATAGTCCCATAACGAATCCTATTATAAAGGAAACACGTTGTATCCTTGAATCATAGAAAGTCGTTCCAGTAATATTTCTTAGATAGATTTTCTTTTTTATTTCTAGAGTGTTGTATGAAACTGCTAACTCGTTTACGGTTAAACGATTATTACTAAAGAATACTTTATGTCCATCCTCTTTCATAATTACTTTTTGTTGTGGAGGTATATAAAGATTTTGGATAGAATGAGTCGATTCCGGGATAATCTCTAGGGAATAAATTTATATAGAAGGTATCTTAAGAGATAGTATGGCCGATTTGCATGATAAAATATTGAGTTGTGATGATTTAGCTACAAAAACTCTTCCTCAATTAGGTAAAATGCGTAAATTCTATGAAATTAAAACAAAAAATATGGAAGAAAAAGATGCATTATTTAGATATAAACAATGGTTATGGAGAAATCCCAAAATAAATGTCTCTTTGTTTTTAGGTAGTATTGTAATTCTTGTTGTTTCATTTTATCTTGCAATTGTATTTAGCAAATTTTTCATAATAAGTTCAGTTCTTGCTATGCTCTACCTTATGATTATTGTTTTTTCTATGAGCGATGTAAGAGAGCAGGCCATTATGAAAAATATTACAACAATAAATTATATGATACAAACTTTCAACGAAAAAGAAGAAGAAAGAAAGAAGAGCGTCTTTCGACGAAAAGCGCGAATCGTTTATGAATGTATAAGAGACACTTCAAATAACAGAATAAACAGTTCTGAATTACTAAAGGCAGCTAGAAAACACGATAATAAATTAGATAAGAATACAATCAAAAAAATTCTTGATGAAGATTTAATCGATGTAATAGAAAAGGAAGAAGGGCCATACAGTACTAATTCTAGAGATTTGTCAAAAACAACGGTATATAAACTGAAGAAATTGTGAATTCACCTAATTCTCACGCAATTTATTTATAACAGTATAATTTAATAAATATATGTCAAACATAATACAAATAACGGGAACAGCAATGGCCGTAGTAATCGGAGTAATTTTAATAATCTCTCCTTGGACGAGCGGTTTAGGTTTTGGTTACAAGTTATTGCTTACTTTACTAGGAGCCGGTTTATGCTGGTTAGGAGTAATGTTTTCCAAAGGATAAAAATAGAATCGCATATAAACATATTACATACATAGTTAAGGGACTATAAATTTAGTTACGGTGTCTAACATGTCTATTTTTGTTAATAGTAAAACACCCTGTGTGAAATCTTGATTCGCCAGATACCGACGTATATCCAAAGGTATGAATCATAAAGACATTAAAAAGTACAGGTTTACCCTTAAAAATTCTATCATATTCTTTTTCCGTAATACACCAAGAAAAAGAATACTTTTCCGAAGAACTAGCTTGTAATATTACTGGTTTGAAATTATGCTGAACCATCATATCACCTATCGATATATACAAATCTTCTGCAGTTAAGGAGCGCATCCCTACATTTCGAAAAGTAATAGTGATATAAATCACTTTATGTCCTCTTGGTTCTATATCTTCGGAGCGATTTGTAAAATAAGCCTCTGCTTTCAATTTAGGTCTAGAATTCAATATATGCAAAATTAAACTGATTACACCAGTAAGTGTTCCTATACTTCCAAGAGTTATACTGATAACTTCTATGTTTATCATTTTATTAAGCGTGCACGCCTACGAGTGGATAGTGCATGCAATGGTTGGTTTATCCTGGAATTCCCTCCTCTCCGCTACCCTCAAAGCACCGATAATAATTCTTAGGACTGCTCCATTCCTGTTCTGATCCAATTCGTAAAACTACCAGTCAATGAGGACAGAGTATCGACAGTACAACCAGGGCCAAACATTACATACATACCGCCCCGTAGGCTTCGGCTCCATCTAAAGTCCGTTTATGGTAACAGGCGAGGACTAACCGCCCAGTCTAGCACAATAACGAGAATAAATCATCATTTATAAATATAGTTATGATGGTCGAAATCTAATACTCGAACAATATCACCATCTATTTCATAGACAAGCACAAAGTGAGTATCGATGTGAACCCTATAACTACCCTTCATATTGCCTCTTAATGACTTGAAATGAAAAGGATTGGAACATATTTCTAGAATTTTCTTATCTATTATTTCCAACTGTTTAGGATTCTTCCTAGCAAGTTTAAAGAACTTCTTTTTACAGTCAATATCAACGTCTAGATCGTACATTCTTGTCTAAACCAAAATATTCGGCAAAATTATCAACACGCACGAACTTATTCCTTTTACGGATTCGTTCTAGTTTCTTGATATATTCTGGACGCAATTCTGGCTCGTTAACCTCTTCAATATAATGGTTAACGACGAATGCAATAGCTTCACCTTTATCCTTAAGAGAATATTTAGCCTTGACAGTACTAAGAACTCTATTTGTATTCTCATCCAACGTTACTAGTGCTTGAACCATACTAAGTCCAGCTAAGTCGGACTTATTTATATAGTTTTCGTTAACCATAACAACAGTAATACAGAATTCTTTAATAGTCTTACTCAGAAAATTCCGGAAAGTTTACGGAAATCATCCTTCACAATATTTAAATATAAGAGTAGGTATAAAAAAGATACTTAATTGTGGGGTGAAAAGATGATATGCATAAGCAATACTGGAGTATTAAGAATTGTAGATGGACCAGATTGTTCGTTTGACGGAATATCAGAACAAACCATAGAAATTGTAGAAGACTGGAAAAGTCTATCATAAAAAAATTCTAAACGCATACACAGAATTGAATACAATTACTTGTACCTATCCACGTACTCAAATACTTGACCGGCCTTTCTATGAGTAGCAACTTGAACTCCACCGTATGAAGTATGTGCAAATGTTGTAGGAACCAAAGAGCCACCAGTCATATTTGGAGAAGTAATATTCAAATCTGAAATTACGTGAAGTCTAGATGGATCAACAAATTGAGAAAACCATTTAACAGTATCACCAATATCCATACCGCCAATGAATAAATCAGCATGCGCTAAAGATTTTCTTTCTAATGCAGAAAAAGTTGTTAATGGAGTACCTTTTGTAAGTATTACTTTATCTATGTAACCATGCTCGTTTAATTTACTACCATAGTCGCCATAGGAATATATACCAAATTTACCAATTACTTGACCTTTGAAATTATCTCTATTATCTAATAGCCATATAGCGCAATCAAGATAATTATTAGCTTCCTTTCTCTGTAATTCATTAAGCTTAAGACCGTATTTAATCTCTATGCCAAAGACGTCCTTTAAAACAATATATGCTTTAGAATTAAGTGGATCAGCGTGTTCATCATTATGTGCAACACAATCTGGCAATAATTGATTATCAGAATAATTTAGAGAAGCATCTCTTCTACGGCCAGCTGTTTTTAGGCCATCTAATATGTGGTCGTCATGCTCATTAAATTTATGATTGGATATTTCTTGTCTATGAGTTGCGTTTTTTATTAAGCCTCTCAAATCTATTCTTGATTTTATCATACTAAAAGGAGAAAAGGTTTATTTATAAAGGTTTCGGTTATTAATTACTATCTAGTGACAAAATAAGCACAGATTTTTCACATCTGCGAGCACTAGTAAACTTAATAAATTTCAGTAATACCAATCAAGTATGACAAATTCTAGAATCGTATTATTAGGAACAGTTTCTGATATTAACGCCCTAGATAATAGAACGAGTGCAGGAACAATTCTAGATATAGACGGAAATCAAATTCTAATAGACCCGGGAATTGGAACAATAGTTAGAGCAGGACAATCACACATAGAATTAAAGAGAACAAACATACTGTTAGTCACAAGCACAGAATCAGTGTACACGAACGACATAAATGCAGTAATAGAACACACAAACAATATTCATCTAATCTGTCCAAAAGAACTTCTAAAACATGATGAAAGTATCTTAACAAGCGTACACGCAAAAAATCTTAAAATAATTTCTTTAGACAAAGATGAGACTAAACAAACAAATATTAAGAATATAGAAATACAAGCATACTATAATAAGAGCGACGCAGTCTCATACAAAATCACGACGAGCAAATATGTAATAGGATACATCACAAAAGCAAAATACAATAAAACTTTCGTAGACTCTTTCAAAGATTCAAATATTCTAATAATCAACTTAACAAAGAATGAAAAGAATTCTAAATACTTAGATTTTGAAGAAATAACAGAATTAATCAGAGAAGTAAATCCTGAATTAGTAATATTAAATGGATTCAACAAGAAAATAATTGATTCAGATCCTCTAGAAAATGCTAGAAAGATAAAACAAGAATTACAAAAAGACAAAGAACAGCCAATAAAAACTCAAATTCTACCTGCAAAAGAATCCATGATAATAAATCCTGAAAGCTATAATATTAAATTAAAACAAAGAAGTTTGAAAGGATTTTTCGGTTAATGCAGGCACAGAACTATATTCGTACATTCTCATGTTAACATTAAATTTTAATTCTTTTTGACGATAATTGCCTAATTGTGTATGGATATGTCTCAATAATGTTTTATTTTCTTCGATAGGTCTATTGATAAGCCGGTCAATTACACCACCAAAATAATCTTCTCTATTCATACAATAGAATAACACATTCTTATCTGGACGACCTTCCTTATCAAAAGATAATGTACTCATATCAGAAGGCATAGTCTTAAACAACATCGGAGTAAATCCTAAAGTTAATGCA
This sequence comes from Candidatus Woesearchaeota archaeon, assembly GCA_031402215.1. GTDB lineage: Archaea > Nanobdellota > Nanobdellia > Woesearchaeales > UBA9642 > UBA9642. Next base: position 7,566 of record JANNSE010000001.1, read on the forward strand.
GTTAAATCATAAGTAACATATGCGTTTCTTGATTCTGAATTAACACCAAGCATTCCTCTTCTCATATCTCTATTCGGATTATGATCGAACGCAACTACACGTAAATCTTTCACACCCATATCAAAAAAATGATTAGCACAAGTAGTTAACAGTGCATGACTCCAATAGAACGAGTGTAAAACATCGCGCACTAAATCTGATTCAAAAGGTTGTAAATAACCTCTATATCTTTCTCCTACATCCTCATATCGTGTGCCTTGAATCTGCACAATACCAATATAATCATCTTCTGCAATAACGCCAATTGAAGCTATAGGAGTGCTTCCGTGAAGTAATCTTAAAGTATAATTTCCATCGTTATATATTGGTTCAAAATTTGGATGATGTCCTTGAAATGTTTCTTGAAATATGAAAAACTCTTTCATGTCAAAAGAACTCTTCTTCCAAGGTTTCTTAAATGTAGTCAGAATTTTTTCTAAGTCAATCTTACGTAATTTCGCTTCTGCATCGAAAGTGTCGAATGGCATGTCTGGTAAGGAACCCATAATCAAGAGAAGAAAAACCTAATTTATAAATCTTTTTCTACTTACCAGTAACTATAACCACAACCCTTAAAAAGCCAAAAACTTTCCTTTAGAGTATGAATAAAACTTTGATGGGCATAATTGGATTAGTCTCGCTAACTCAAGTAGCTATAGCTCAACAAAAAGATTGGTTTGATATAATCATAAATTACAAAGGTAAAGACACAGTATTGTATAAAGACGCTAAAACAGAACGCAGTTTGACAAAAGACGGACCAATATATAAGTTATTCAAAGAGGCAGCATTCGGATATGCTACAAAAGAACAAAGTTCAACTCCATGGAATGAAGAAGTAGCACAAAAAGCACTCAGAAGAAAAAATGTAATATTAAGATATTCTACACTAGAAGAAGCGATGAATGCAATCACAGAAAAAGACAAAGTAACAGACACGTACAGATTACTAGAAGATAATATTAGAGAATACTTTAACGTACTATCAGAAAATTTCCCGAAAACTAACACAGGAATGGGTCAAAAAATAAGTGGAGCTGAAAGAGAAGAATATATCAAATGTAGAGCTGCTGCAGAAAAAAATTTAGAAGTTGCAAAACAAAATAATCAATCAACAGAAGGTCTAGATTATCTAATAAAATTCTTAGATGAAAAATTAGGAGCAAAAAAGACCATTCTTGACGAAACAAATAGAATAATGTTAACAACAGATGCTGAAGGAAAAACCATTTATGCAGTTATAACAGAAAATGCCCCGAGTCCGTATGGAAAATTCGCAGATGAAAAAAGCATTCCTATTCAAAGATCACTAGAACATCTATTCAACGATGCAGATTCTGTTTTATACCAAAAAAACAAAAAAGTAAAAAGAGAATATATTGGTAGTAAAATTGGACAATTAACAGTCACTCCAAGCGGAAATTATAAGGCAATAGTATTTATTTGGCAAATAGGAACAAAGAAAGAAGACGCACAATTTAAAGCCACAATAACAGAAACATATAATTTTACAGAGAAGAAATAAATAATAAAAATATCTTATTCTAAACATACATCATAATATATAAATTAAAATAAATATATTATAACATAACTATTCTAGAATAACAATGTGATTGCCCATCCGACGAGACAGCCTGCAGTTAGGAAAGGCATTGCAGGATAAAATTTACCTTTCTTAGCAAACACAAACAATAAAGTTAATGCAATTGTTGCAGTTAATATTATTACAGATGATTGCAAGAATGCAATTCCTTTAATTGCGCTCAAAGTCAGTGTAGGATTTGCTAAACTTAATTTTAAAATTATCCCATTCATTACAGATCCAATAAATATCAATGGAAATGCAATATCTCCTCCACCAAGAATAGCATTTGTAGGAGAAGTTTTACCTGCACGAATCTTAGGAGCACCAATGCGTTTAACTTCAGAAGAATTACTGTTTCTAATATTCTTATCAACACTCGCAAATATTTCAACTTTCTTGCTCTTTGAATCCATTTTATAAGGAATCATTAGTCCTGCAAACACTTTAGATTGAGTTTGAAACTCAGCCATCTTAACCATGTGCTTGCTTTTCCAGACAGCATACATATCATATACGGAAATTATTAATAATAATATTACAGCCCACATCACGTCAAATAACGGTACAATAATTAAACCAATACCAGCGTACATTAATACTTCAGTAATGTTGTGGACGAATATGTTTGGTTTGAAGATTTTCCATACAGTTAGAATAAGTGCTAACAACATAGCAACATCATAATTAAACCATAAATGGAATTTAATTAGTGCACCAATACTCACACCTAACGCCATCCATACAGCTAAGAAAAACCATGAACGCCATAAATTAGTTCTGCCGAATTTAACAATCAATAAGACTAGACCAGTACCGATAGCAATTGCAATTAATATGTAAATTAAACTTCCGGAACCAGTTGTTTCTGGCCTGGCACCGACCGCAGTATCATTAAACATTACAGCAGTCATGTTTGTCTTAGGATCAATAGATACAGTAGATTCTCTATTAAGCAACCATAGACCTGCTACTTGTGATAATACGAATAATGTTACGAGCATTAATGTTACAGTCCAATTGTGTTTCACTTTTTCACCTTAGTTTTTGCCTTCGTGTTTACTGAATTTCTTTTACTGATTCTTTGTTTAATAACTTTTTTACCAAACCATTTCTTCCAAAAATGCGTGCCCACATGATAGAATACAGGTATAAACGAGACAAAGATTATTAATATAACTATTAATGAAAAGTTTGCTTTAACAAAAGGCAATCCTCCAAAGAAATATCCTCCTAACAAGAACAAAGTTATCCATGAAAATGCGCCAATAACATCATAGATGAAGAATTTAAAATAATTCATCCTACCAACACCGGCGAGGAAAGGAGTAAAAGTTCTTACCATAGGAATGAATCTTCCAATTATTAGAGTAAATGGGCCATACTTAAGAAAAAATCCTCGAGTCTTATGGATATATTTTTTACTAACGATTTTGTTAACGAGTCTATTTTTACTGTGTAATATCTTCTTACCAATAAATCTTCCAATCCAATAATTACAATTATCACCGATTAGAACAGCGATTAGACACACTAAATATAGCACCCATAGTTTGAATAGACCCATTCCAGCCATTGTTCCTGCAGTAAACAATAAAGAATCTCCAGGAAGAAAAGGCGTAAGCACTACCCCTGTTTCAAGAAATAAAATTAAAAATAACAAACCGTAGGTCCATACACCATACTGGGCAACAATCACACCTAAATAAGAATCTAAGTTTAATACTATATCCATAAATTTTAATGCTAAATCTATTAATATCATTCTAACTCATAGAGTGAGAGAGATGTTTATAAAAGTTATTAAAAGCATCTCAATCTCAATAAAATTTATGAATAAGTATGATAAATTAACATCATGGCAAAAACCACATCAAACATCAGCAGTATAATGAATTTGTTTTTCAAGCAAATAACAGAACTTGGAAGTCTAACAATACTTTGTGTTATAGCAATATTCTCTTATTTTATTGACGCAAGATTCGCAATAAAATTGTTTATTGGAATAATAGCGGCTACTGCGATAGGATCATTAATCAAAATATTATTCTTTTACGAAAGACCGCAAAAACAAAAACATAACAATACAATTGAGAGGATTGATGCTTCAAGTTTTCCATCCATACACAGTGCGCGTATCACAATACTCACACTCCTATTAATTATATATAGTGGAAACCTTTTATTACAATTATTCTTAGCAGTTATAGGAATACTAGTAATATATTCTAGAGTATATCTAAAGAAGCATTATTATAGAGATGTAATTGGAGGATTAGTACTAGGAACAATAATTAGCATCATAATATATTATATACCATGAAATACATTCATAATGCTAAAATAACGATATTCTTGAAACCGGAAGAATATCATAATTCTCCAGAACTAATCGTAAAAATCAAGAACATATTTCACAAACTTCTTCCAGTAGATTTTGATAAAGAAAAACTTGCGATTATGGAAGAGCAAGTTGAAAGTTTCGAGAATAGAAAAATAAAGATATTCACATTAGAATTTTCCAAAGAAGCACATACAAAGATATTCTTGAAGACTTTAAAGGAATTACTGGGCAGAGAACAGTGCAAGACAATTGTAAAACAAAAAGAATCTCGATTAGACGAAGAATTATTTTTCTATGTGCGTTTGGATAAGGAAGCAGCACTCAAAGAATTGTTTGAATTGACAGATTCTGGAGACTGCGTACATGTAAAAATGCATGTTGCAGCCTTTCCGAAAAACAGAGAGCCAGCATTGAAGACAATAACGGAGATGTTCTCATAAATTCAATAAAGTATCAAAACTTCGTTTTGGAGTTTCCCAGAAATCAAAGATTTCTAGTAAACTATTTAAATAACATTATCTGAAATCAATACATAGTCAATTAGAGGTGCCTTATGAAATATGCTCATTTATCTGCAGGATTTATGCTAACAAGTATTGTTGGATTCTTTATATCGGTGTTCTTTGTTTGGAATTTATCCATATCATGGGGATTCACATTTGGATTATTCTTCACAATGATGTTTGTCGTAAGCATGATTAGCATGACTAAAGCAGATTTTACAGACAAAGAATTACAGCAAGAATTAGCAATACATGAAAAACCTTCTTACAAGAGAAGAAAGAATCATATATTCAAGTAAAATAATACGCCTAGTATCTAATTCTATACCTAAATAGTAAGACATATAAAGTAGTGATTAATCCAAACCCCTATGTCAGCTTTTGCAGTAGTGGATGATTATAGATTAAGTGAGTCAGGAATATATTTACGTACACACGCAGTAATACTTGTAAATGGATGCAAAGAACCTCCTTGTAAAACTCTAGTCTACTTCGCAAATAATTCTATAAAAACACAGAATGATGAATTGACTCAATTTCTAGAATCATATGTTTCCAAATATTATGACTTATATGCAACGGAAAAATATCACGCTGTATACGGCGAATTAACAGAATCATTAAAACATAAATTTATCACAAAAAGACTTTATGATGCGCCTATTGAAATGCAGGGGAAAATAAGTACATATTTATTATTAGCATTCGAACAAGCAGAAAAAGCTGCAGAAAAAAGCATGATGGAAATACAAAGAAATCATAGATTAGTACAAAATTCAACAATTAATTCCAGAGTATCACAATAAAATAAATACTAAAATTATAATTTTCTTCATCCGTAAAAATCTGAGAAGAGGAAATAAATCTACTGTCCATTAAAAGTGTATATTGCTCCGGCAACAATTACTGATCCTGTTGTTAACATTGCAGCTAAAGTTTTCTTGGTTGCTGAACTTTGTTTTTCTATAAATTGTGGTAATCTACCAGTATCTTCAACACCAGTCAATTGTCTATATGAATCAACTAAATAACCCATAGGATAAGCCATAGCCATTCCGGATAAGACACTAATTCCTGTTGCTAAAGCAATTTTTTTCCAATCAGTTTCTCCAGATAATACATAAACCATAGGTTTAATTCCTACAATAAATGCACTCGCAAAAACAATATCATGCAATCCTTTAATATATTCTTTAGACTCTTTTCCAATCTTAAAAACTCTTTTAGAATAATCTCTTATCTTTGTTACACTTCCGAGTCCAGCAAATGTTAATCCAGTATTAATTAATCTAGAATCAATAGACACGTCATTAGACATCCCTACCACAAGAGTTTCTATACCTGCATAGATAGGATTAGCCATTGTTACAATTGCTGTGGAATCTGAAAGATGTCGTTTCACTTCATATACTAAAGAGTCTTTATTCATTTTATCAGTAGAAGAGAAACGTCAAATATTTATAAATATTACTATAGTCACCACTCTTTAATTAGAACAAAATATGTTTGGGTAAATAAATTATAATTTCTCTTCGTCCTCGAATGTTTCTTCTTTCTTAGGCAGAGCTGAAGGATCTTCACCGCCGTGCCACGTGAATCTTGGTCGAAGTCTTATAGGATACATTTTTTCGTTGTTATCATCGAATATTATTGCCGCACCTTTTTCTCTTGGCAAATCATCTAGTTGATGGACTAATCCTTCTCTCATGTATGATTGCATTAATGTTCCAAGAGCTTCAGTATCTAACTTTGCTGTTATCCTGTGTGCAATTACTACATCTGCTTGCGTCATAACATCAGTATGAATCTTACCAGGCTGCTGCGTTGCAAGAATTAAAGAAATACCTGGCTGACGACCTTCTCTTAATATCGTAATAAGAGGATCTGTCGCAAGAGTCTTTCCTGTAACTGGTAAAAATTCGTGCGCTTCATCAATTACAAGCCAAACCATTGGAAAATCAAATTTCTTAATAGCATCATCACCAAATAAATTAATTGCTTTATGGATTTGAGCATATTCTTCATCTTTACGTGCAATCATTCTTTGAATGAATAATTTTTGAGCAATCAATCCAACTACTAAATTCTTAATATTCCACGAATTTGGAATAGTAGCATAGCATGATAAATCTAGTATAGTAACTTGGCCACCTTTAGCTAAATCGATAAGAGGAGTAGACTTATACACTTCAGGCTTCTTACCTTTCTTAGCTAATTCCTTATCTACAATAGTAATTGTATCAGTCTCGAATATTCCCCAATTGCTTGCATTAATGAATAAATTCTTAGCAGCATTTTTAGTATTAGAATCAAAATCTTTATCTGCGTCAATTGCCTTTAATATATCTCCAATTGTGAATCCTTTCTTGTCTGTTTCTGATTTAACATCTTCATCTCCCTTCAACCCATAAATTATTCTTTCAATAAATACGCCAACAGTACTAGTCTCATTTACACCGAAACTAATACACCAATCACCAGCATCAAGCTCTGATGGACTTATACTAAATGGAAAATCAGTAGGAATACCTTTCTTTTTGAAATCTTTAAAGAATCCTGATGGAGTATAAATTTTAACATCTAATGGTTTAGATTTTAATCCCCACTGTTTTAACAATTCTTTATCTTTCTGATTAGCATACTTCATAGTCCAATAAATTCCCATTGTATCAAGTAGAACTACAGCAATATTATTCTTAATTTCAGCAGGTAAATCTGAAATACCTTCTGCAATTACACCCATAGTATAGGATTTACCGGAACCTCTTTTACCAACGATAAAGAATACGTGAGCTCTTGTGACATCAATAAAGACGCTATTACTTAGACTTGTTGTACGACCCATCTTAACGTAATGTTTGCCAAGAAATATTGTACCCTTGTCACCAAGCTTCTTTCTATCTGCTTCACTCCTACCTACAATTACATCATACATGCATCAAACACAAGAAAGCAGGTTTATAAATTTATCTTTCAATACAAACGTCATGAATCGGTGACGAATTGGTGACGATAAAACTTTGAAAAAACTCTTTCCCATCGCCTAAGATTATGCTCTTAATCCTCTAACTTTCCATAACATTTATATATAAACTTTCAATTCTTCAGAAATCAAATTTTGTGGGAAGGTGTGATTAATGGTAGAAGAGAAAAAGATTGGAACACCGGATGAAGAGTCCAATATAGATCAAATAAATAAATTAGTTACTGGTTCTGAAGATACTGATGATACTGAGACAAATAAACCTGAAGCAGTAGAATTAAATGAAGAATCAGAAGATAAGGAAAATTTAAAGGAAGAACATAAAAAATCAGAGCACAAACCAGTGCATCATGTTAAACCTGAAAAGAAAGTCGAGGTAAAGAAAGAACAAAAACCTCAGCATAAGGTAGAACATAAGATTGAGAAAAAGGCTGAAGTAAAAAAAGAACACAAAGCAGTACATCACAATCATGTCAAAGAAGCAAAACCAGAGCATAAGGTTGTTAAAGCTATAACACCTGCGCCTGTAAAGGTTGCTTCTAAAAAAAGCGCAAAGGAAGTTTCTAAACCTAAAAAGATTATTAGCATAAAGAAACCTTCTAAGGAGGAAAAGATGGTAGATAAAAAAACTAAAAAGAAAGATAAAAAAACAAAATTCAAACTTACAAAAAACACATTAATATGGATAAGCATCGGCGTATTAGCTGCAATACTAGTAATAGCATTAATCTTGATATTAATGCCAAAATCACAGCCACCAGCACCAAGCAACGAGACAGTAAAAGGTGTGGCTGCAACAGTAAACGGTGAACCAATATATTTACAAGATGTATTAAAAGAATACAACAGCATAAATCCATTAGTTAGATCTATGTATAGTGTAGAATCAGTATTAAACAAAACTATAGATGATACATTACTATACCAAGAGGCAAAAACGCAAGGATATAAAGCAACACCTGATGAGATTCAAGCGGAATTAGACGCAATAAAAACACAAAATCAATTAACAGATGCAGAATTAGAGAATGCATTAACACAACAAGGATTAACTTTAGATGCTGCAAAGACAATGATTGAGAAAAACTTGATGGTTAGAAAATTCTTGAATGCGACAGTACTAAAAGACATTACTGTAACAGAAGGTCAAATTGAAAAATATTATTTGCAAAACTTAAACAAATTTGCTGTACCGGCAAAAGTTACTGTACAACATATATTAATATTGACTACGGATAACAGTACAGATGCGGAAGCTAAAACAAAAATCGAGCAAGTACAAAAAGAATTAACTCCAACAAATTTCTGTGAATTAGTAACAAAATACAGTGAGGATCAAGGAAGCCTAGATACTTGTGGAAAATACACTTTTGCAAAGGGAGATTTCAATAACCCAGACTTTGAAAATCCGAGCTTTGATTTAAGAGTAGGAGAAGTTACAATTGTAAAAACTACTTTCGGATACCATTTAATAAAAAAATTAGAAGATATACCTGCAACTACGCTAGAACTTTCAGAAGTATCTGAAGAAATAAAAACGGCATTACGTGATGAGGCTGCACAAACAAAATTCGATGCATTATTAGCCAATCTTAAAGCTAAAGCCGTAGTTGTAAACTACATGACAAAGCAAGACATAAGTGGCAATGATACTACAACAGAAGAAGCTAGTCTAGATACATTCGCAAAGTGCATTACAGAGAAAGGAGCAGTATTCTATGGTGCATCATGGTGCTCGCATTGTAACAATCAAAAGAAAGGTTTCGGTGATTCAATGCAATACATCAAGTATGTAGAGTGTGCAGTAGAAGGACAACCACAAGTACAAACGCCAGAATGTACGCAAGCAGGCATTTCAGGATATCCAACATGGATTGTAAACGGTAAGAGTTATCCTGGAGAACAACAATTAACTAATCTTGCAAAGTTAACTGGTTGTACATTACCACAATAAATCGAGTCTGACTCGATAATTTTTATTTTTCTATCTTTTTTCTATTTCTCGTTTTACTTTTCCTATTTAAGTCCATTTAACCTCGTTTTTCAACAAACTTTAAATAGGGCAGAATGGAATTATGCTATATACTATTATTGTAGTTGAATTGTGGGTGAGTAAAGGGGATGAGCACAGGCTTAGTAGACGTTCAGAAAAAGATTTCTGAGATTGAGAACGCGATTAGACATAGAGATGTAAATGCAGGAATATCGGCATACACTGCACTTAGAATATATTCTGGCGATACTTCTTTAGATTTTCAAACGAGAAAATTAGCTCACGATAAAGGTATAGAATTATACGCCATACTTGCGCAAATGCGTCAAGAAATTCTACAACACGAGCAAATACAAGAATCAAACGTTAGAGCTCCACAACCGACTTATGCTGACCCAATGCCATTAAAAGGATCTATAGACCCGTATGCTAAGCCTAGAATTAATTTTAAGACAATAATACTTTTGGTAATAATATTAGGATTCATAGGAGCCGGAACATATCTTTTTATGACAGGAAGTAGTTCAGGAGGATGTACTGTAGATGGACCATTTGCTTGTAAAGAAACAGCACTTAAAGCATCAAGCTCTACAGAGAATATGGGTCAAAATTATGTAATATTAAAACTCGATGCATCAAAAGGAATTGTATCGCAAATTAATATATCCGCTATATCGCCAGAACTAAAAGGATGCGACAGAGTATATATTGATAGAGCACACTCTTTAGCGACGAACTATGAAGAAGTAAAAATAATGTTTGATTGTAAAAATGTCACACTTTCTGAAATTGCTGGAGCCGTAACTCTAAGCTACAAATTAGATGGAGCGGATCAAACATCTACTGTTAGATTATCGAGTGTACAATCAGCAATTGATACAGCAATAAAAGATACGCTTAACATAAATACTACAAACAATAATACAAGTCCTACTCCTAGCAATACGCCTAACACTGCAAATAGTAACAGTAATGTTAGTCGAAATACTACAACAAACACTACTCGTACAAACACCACAACTACAACTAATTATGGAAGTTATGGTGGAGGAGGAGGAAGCGGGGGAGGAAGTACTGGCACAGGGTATAGTGTAGATGAAACTCCTCCAATAATGACGTTAGAAATTTATAGTTCAGCGACAACATTAAATTCCGGCGGAACAACATTTAATATCACATTCAAATCTACAGGACACGCTAATTACTTGAAGAATATGGCTTACATAATATTTAATATTGGAGGAAACACATCCACTTGTACTAATACATCGCATTTAGCTGTATGTTATTATACATTCCCTTGCCCTGTAAGTTGGATGGGTCTGAATAAAACGTATTCAGCCGAGGGAGTTGATGATAATGATTTTGATAATACTGCATCTAGTACATTCATAGTTCCAGACTTTATACTACCTACATCAACAGTATCTACCAGTAATGCAACGAGTTTTACTAGCACTCCAGTAAATATGACAGGAACTGCATCAGACAATTTCTTATTATCTCTAGTAGAATATAGAGTTAATAATGGAACATGGCACACCCCTACGGGAACAACTAGTTGGAATATTAGTGCAAATATAAGAAACGGATCTAATACTGTAGAGATACGTACAACGGATTCTTTCTCAAATGTAAACACGACAACCAAATCATTTAATGCAACATTAAGACCAGAAATTGATTTAATTATATACAACAACTCAAACTTAAATACTAATTGGACTAATGCATCATACAACGGAATAATCAATTTAACAAATGATGCAGTAATAAAAGACGGACCGTACGCGATAAGTTTCAACGGAAATGAAACAGGAGCACTTGTAATTAACATGACAAATAATTACACAATAAATAATGTTGATGGATACAATAATTTAAGCTTCTGGATAAACGGAACAAACGATACAGCAATGAAAATAAGAGTAAGAGGAGACGCTAGCGATAGTCAATTCCCTGATGTCAATCTAACAAACTTAACAGGAGAATGGACATTAGTACAAGTTAACATAACACAACTAAACCCATATAGACAGACAATAAACAAAATAGAAATTATACCAGTATCAATACCGGCAGGAGAAACAAACATAACATTCTACATAGAATCATTAAAAGTGAGCGGAAAAATAACAGATACAGCAGGACCACAAATTGGAATAATTTATCCTGCAAACAACACAGTGATTAATATCACAGTAGGAGCGAACACTAAAAATATCACAATAAGAGGAAACGTTACAGATGATTCATATATGGATAGAGTAACAGTTCAAATCAATGATAACACGACTATTTACAATATGACTCAAATCAATTTCACGCTTACAACAAATGTAACAACGAATTGGAGCGGAGTAATAACATTAGTTAATGATACAGACAACATCATAAACATAACAGCATACGACATATACGGAAAATCAACAATATACACAATAAATATCACATTAAACATCACTCCCGATGTAACTGCTCCGAGTGTGGCACTAGGAGCAATCGGATTATTGTCAGGCAATCAAACAAATCAAACGTATGTCACAATAAATGGTACTGCATCAGAAGAAGTAAATGGAACGGGATTAAATTATAGTGCATGGAGAATGAATGGAGGACCATGGCAAAATACATCTAGTACAACAGGTTGGACTCAAGCAATATTATTGGCCAATGTGTCTAACTTCATTGAATTAAAGACAATGGATAACTCCGGAAACAACGGTACAGCAAATATGACAATTTATTACAATTATAGCACCATGAATGCTCTACCATTAATTATATTCGATAACGATAACTTTACAAGCAACTGGTCGTATGAAAACGCGTCAATGTATGTTAACGTAACGATTAACGATACAAGTAGAATCTATTCAGGAAATTCGAGTATGAGAGTTGATGCTAATGCAACAAGTACATTTAATATCATGATAGGCAACACGACAGATGTTGGTGTTAATGCTACGAATTATACTAAAGTAAGATTTGTTATATACGCAAATCAATCAATAAGTAATCTAAATGTAACTCTAGGATTCGTGAATAATACAAACATAACATACTTTGGAACCAGTACGTTTAGTGTTCCAGCAATGAATTGGACCATAATAAACGCCAGTGTAAGTACATTAATGGCAGGCAATTCTACATTCAATAGTCTAGGATTATCGATAAACGAAAGTACGAATGTGACGTATTACTTAGATAATGTGCAGATAATACCGTAGATAGGTATGTAGAAGAATAAATTTATTTTGTAATCCACTTCTGATCTTCTAAATCTTTTAATAATGCTTGAATTGCAGAATCAGGAATATCTAAATTTTTTTTCTTTGTATTATTAAATGCTTCTACAAGTTTTGAATGAGCTTCAGGATTTTTAAGATTAAAAGCGTGAGTTACACCGTAGAAATTACATGGTTCCTGGTTGGCAATAACACCTTGATGACCTACCTCAACTTCAGAGAGAGTATAGCAAGTTTCTTTGACTTCATCACCGTCTACCCATTCTCCATTAAAAGAACCGCAATTTAAACAACCTAATTCTTTTGAATTAAATCGGAAAAGTAAACCTTTTTCTGTAGCATATTTTGTATCAACGTAAAATTGCTTAGCAAGGAAAGGCATATTAATTTTATACGGTTTTAGATATTTTTCTGGAATAGAAATTGGAACAGTATCTCTGACGTGTTCTGACCCAATAATTCCCGTAAGATTAGATGTATCTGCCATAATTATAGGAAAGAGAGTTTGTTTTAAATATTTTGCTATTCTTGAGTGAATACTTCGCCAGTGTTAAGCTCCCCGTAACCTTTATAAATGAACTTTTATTCCTTCTAGTATTACCAAGCCTGCGACGCTGTAGTCGTATGGAACGCCATCTGAGGTCAAAAAGATTGATGGATAAAAACGTTCTTATAGGTTTAGTAATTATAGTATAAATCAAGATAAAAATATACGAGGAAAATAAAATGACAGAACAAAGATTATTAGTACCGACTGAAGATTACTTAAAGTCAGGAATACATATTGGAACAAAATTCAAGACTAAATACATGGAGAAATTCATATACAAGACAAGACCAGATGGCTTGACAGTATTGAACATTCAACAAATCGACGAGAGAATAAGATTAGCAGCAGACATGTTATCAAAATATGCGCCTGAAGACATCGTAGTAATCTCAAGAAGAGAGAACGGATGGAAAGCAGTAAAGCAATTCGGCAAGATGACTGGAGCAAAAACATTCCCAGGAAGATACACACCAGGATTAATGACAAATTCATCATTAAAGAACTTCTTAGAAGCAAAAATCGTAATGGTAATTGATGCATGGCCAGACAAGAATGCAGTCATAGACGCATACAAGGTAGGAATACCAGTAATTGCATTATGTGATACAAACAATAACGCAAATTATATGGACTTAATCATACCATGTAACAATAAAGGTAAGAAGTCATTAGGATTATTATTCTTAATAATAACACAAAGATACTTATTAAACAGAAACATGATCAAGAAAGCAGAAGACTTCAAAGCAACAATGCAAGACTTCTCAGACGAATATTAATTCGTTTGAAATTTTTTATTTTTATTCTTTTAATTATCCTTCAACCTTTTCTAATCCAGTCTGTACTATCCTGAACGTAACGAAGTCGCCTTCTTTAATCGATCTGTGCTTCGTGATTGTAACTTTACGTAAATCTCCTCGAACTCTTTGAATTTCAAGCATTGCTCGACTCCAATATCTTGCAATGTCTCCACCAACAGTTCGAGTTTTTTCTCTATCATCAAAATCAGTATAGACTTGATTCGTCATGATTACAGGAATATGCTTCTTACGTGCAATTTCAGTGAGCAAAGCCATATGCAGACCTAACTCGCGATTAACATTTTGAATATCATTACTCACACCAAGCTCTAATCTATAGAGACTAGCAATACTATCTACAATTATCAATCCAAATTTTTCATCAACTACTTTTTTCATGAACTCGAAAGCATCTTTCTGCTCGCTATAAGTCGTAGGCGTCAAGAATATTGTTCTTTCCAAAACATCCTCGTAATGTGGACAAACTTGTTTGAATCTAGCTAAAGAGAAACTGCCTTCAGTATCTACATACAGAATCTTCTTGTCCTTAATAGTGGCCATTGCAAGCAAACAGAAATTAGTCTTAGCAGCACTAGGCGGACCATAGATAGTTGTAATAACACTTCGGGTCGAATTCGATTTCGTACGGTTCCGCTTCGATTACCTTGTTTGCCATGTGGCCTCCCTCGCGCCGTTCCCG
>JANNSE010000002.1:0-1691 GCA_031402215.1 Candidatus Woesearchaeota archaeon
CAAATTTTTTCTCATTTTCAGCAACAACAATTTCAGGTGGAACATATTATTCAGGCTCAACTCCTCTTGAAACGATAATAACAAATATTGCAAATGCAATTGAATTAAATGATATAACAAGAGTTCAGCCAGGATTAAACACATATACAGGTGGAACTGCGAATTTACCAACAATAAATATTTCTGCTGCTACACTTTCATACTTATCTGCTGCGACAATTTCAGGAGCAACTATTTATTCTGGTAATACGAATATATATGGATTATTTACACCTTCAGGGTTTTCAAAACTAGACCTTCAGGTAATTGCATCTGGAGATACAAATACTCTTACAACAACAAGTACTTCATTTATAAATGTTCCTGGAATGTCGGCTACAACTCATAATTTTGGCATATCTGCCACAACATATCAAATTATGTTTAATTGTGATGTATCTAATAGTACAAATAATGCTCAGGTTCATATTAGATTACAAAAAAACGGAACTGTCTTATCTGGTACAAGTAGAAATGTTACTATGGGAGCAGCCAGCCAAAGATTAAATATGTCAACAATAGGGTTTGCTACAAATGTTTCAAATGGAGATGTTTTTGCTGCACAGTGGAGAGTGAGCTCTGGAACAGCTACTATGACAGGTAGAACTTTTAGCATTTTGGGAACAATTACAAATAATATAGTATAAAATGGAAATATATTCATATATAAAAAGTTCATACAATCTAATTCAATTATTAGATGAAGTTTATGTTTCTATAAATAAAAAATTGTATGCCAATTTTGAAGGAGATGTTGTGGACGGATACGTTAGTTCTGAAGGAGACAGAATTACTTTTTTTCTTGATGTTGCATTATCGGCAGGAGAAGAAACATCTTTATCAAGTATAGTTACAGCACATGTAGGAGATTCAGACTATATCAATGCGATTATGGCAAATGTGGATATGTCAGATTCAAATCTAATGACATTATCATTAACGTCAACAACAATATCTGCAACAACCTATTATTCTGGAAGTACAAATCTTGAAACGATAATAAACAATATTGCTTCTACTTATTCATCTACTGGTTCTTCTAACACATTTTATGTACAACCTGGAACAAATACATATACTGGTGGGACAATAAACAGACCAACTGTAAGTGTATCAGCGCTAACAATTAATACATTAGTTGCAAGTGGAGGTACAATATTTAATCCTACAATAGGTTCAGGTTCTATATCAGCAACAACAATTATTAATAATGTACTTACTTCATCTGGAGCTTTTATAACAATTCTTAGAGATGATAGCGATATAATAAGCGGATTAACAAAAGATAATGGAATTTATGGTGTAAGGAATTTTGTTTTTTCTAGAAATAGTGAAAACAAGATAACTGGATGGACTGTAAATTAAAAATAAATAATTGAAATATTTATAAAAATAGATAAAACTAAATGGCTACGTATAATATAGTTTCAACAGTAAATATAGATAGTCTTGCCGCAAAAGTAGGTAGTGACACATACAATATTAATGGTGGGTACTTAACTGTAGATCAACATACTAGATATGGAATAAATCAGCACCAAAGTGCTTGTACAGGTAATATTGTTATGTCTGCCGTAAGTGGTGGAACAATAGAATTTAATTCTACAAAAGTAAGATTAATAGCATACAGTGGAGGCAGTGGAAACGTACCG
>JANNSE010000003.1:0-7714 GCA_031402215.1 Candidatus Woesearchaeota archaeon
TCTTGATAAATTGTTCATTGTCTACGGTATTGTGAGACAATTCTGGATAATAATATCCGTACCATTCTCTAACTCTCTTAACTAAAGTGTTACATATTCTATCTAATTCTGCTATTGCGTTTATTGCTTGAGAAATTTGAGTATCAACATTTACGGATTCTGCAACGATTCTCTTGACGAGTAATAGATTTGCATGAATTAATTTTTCTCTATACTGTGGCCAACGTAATTCTTTAAGTAAACCAAAGTCTACAGCATTATGAATACTATCTTTAGAAGGATTCTCTAGTGCTTTTCTAGCTAAAGCTATCGATTCTGCATCGTCATAATAACTTATAACGTTAATTTTTCCTTCAGAAAACTTGAAGTGCCCAATAGCGTGCTGTAAATCCATACTTATCGGTATTCCTATGCGTTTATAAAATTTATGGGGGAATAGAGAGTATTTCTTGAACGCAGTCTACTTCTGCCACTTATTCACAAAGTGATGATGTTCTGCTCTTGGAGGCAGAACGCCAGTCTCGATGAATACTTGATATCTATGGTCTACTCCACGTACGTGCATTATTAGCCAATCTCCAACAAATTTAGAAATATCGTTCGCGAGTTTAGCAGTAACACCTTCCATATCTAATTGTCTACGCATCTGCATTATAGTCTGTATGAAAATGTTATGATATTCTTGATGTTCTCTTGCTTCTGGAAAATTATGCTCTATAAAATAACTCTCTTCATACGCGAAATGTGTTTTAGCATATGCTTCTAAGAAATCCACAGCATCCACAACTTGTGTGTTCAAATCTCCTCTACCAGCAGTAATCTCATCTAAGTCATTGATTAATTTAATAAATTGCTTATGTTGCCCGTCAAGCACAGGATTGTGTACTGTAAGACTTTCATCCCATTGAACTATCATAAAATCACCACCATAATATTATTGAATTACCTATCCAGTACTACTATTTAAAGTTGATGAAGAATGATTGCCAAAGAAAAGATATCCAATAAGATACTTGACAAAAACCTCCTACTCAAGGATTAAATTAATAAATTAGAGCAGTTACAAAGTATAAGTTATTTCTGCAGCGAGAAAAGTCAGGTGAAAAATGGTGAATGATATATTAAAGATAATAAAAGAAAGACATACAACTTACGAATTTTCCGATAAAGAGATCTCTAAAGAAAGCTTGAATAAAATACTCGAAGCTGGAAGATGGACTCCGAGTTTTATGAACTTGCAACCTTGGAGATTCTTAATAATAACAGATCAAAAAAAATGTAAGACGTTAGCCGACACATCGTTCTATGGAGGATTTCATACACCGCCTAAAATGATTATAGCAATAGCAATTATCAAAAACGAATATCAAAATAGGCACAGGAAATTTGGAGAGGAAACATTCGAAAGAGATCAAGCACGCATGTCTGCCGCAATGGCTGCATACGGTATGATATTAGAAGCAGAATCCTTGAATATACAAAGTGCAATACTCTCACCAAACAAAGAAAAAGTTTCCGAGAATGTTAACTCAAACGGAGAAGAAATACCCCTATTGATAGGGTTAGGTTATGAAAAGAATAATTCTTACAAGAAGAAACGTGAGAGAAAGAATTTGAAGAATATATTGACGAAGCCATCTAAAAAGAAATAGGAGAAACTATGCTAAAATCCGATTTAGTCAGCGCACTCAAAAATAGAAATTATCCAATAATTACATTTATGTTATCTACAGAAAACTATAATACTGAATCTTTAGAAATATTACAATACGTAGCGAATGATGCAAAAACTATGTACATTAATTTGAATAAATCATTTGATGAAATATTAATAGCTACAGCAGAACTAGGCATATCTTCTGAAAATAAATTCATAATAGGAGACGACATATCAATTAGAGACAACAAAAAATTAAGAGAAAATTGTATCATAATACCAAGAGGAGACTCTCTCGTAGGATTATCATTAAAAATACCTCAAGTAATAACTAAAGAAGACATAAAATATTGTTTATTCGACCACGTTGAAGGTTTATTACAAGACAACAACACATCAGAGTTAGACAGCTATATACTATATCTAGTTCACAATCTTAGAACTTTTGATGTCAGAATAATATTTCTCATAAAAAAGAACAATAAAAGCGTAATAATTAAAAAAATATTAGATAACTATTCTATAACTTTTGATTTATTATAATATAGTTCTCGGATAGTGACCGATATCTAAACACTACAACAAAAATCCTCTGGATTTTTGAGTGCTGAAATTTTTTAAATTTCATCAACTTTAAAAACTATCTTAAGGTTCTAAGACAATGGTTGATCATAACGCCAAAGAAGGGAAGGGAAAAATTACTCCACAGCAACGTCAGAAGCTTAAGCACTTTGTAAAGGAGTTAGAGAACTTCAAAGGAAGACATACAGAGCTTGTGAGCGTGTATGTTCCACAAGGATACGACCTTAATGGAGTAATAAATCATTTACAACAAGAGCAAGGTACGGCTACGAATATTAAAAGTAAGGGCACTAGAGATAATGTAATTGCTGCTCTAGAAAAAATGGTCCAACACTTAAAATTAGTCAAATTTACTCCACCTTATGGACTTGTAGCATTCGCAGGAAATGTTGCCGAGCGTGAGGGCCAACAAGATTATAGAGTATGGTCTTTAGAGCCACCATCACCAATTAATATCAGAATATATAGATGTGATAAAGAATTTATTCTAGATCCATTAAAAGAAATGGCATCAGATAGAACAACATATGGACTTGTTGTTATGGACAAGAGAGATGCTTTAATCGCTGTACTAAAAGGTAAGACTATAATTCCTCTTGTTAAGAAAGATTCTATGGTTCCTGGTAAAATGAAAGCAGGAGGTCAATCATCCGTAAGATTTGCACAGAATAGAGAACTTGCTGCAAAAGCATTCTATAAAGAAATAGGAGAAATGATGAAAGATCAATTCCTAAATATGGGAGATGAATTAAAAGGGATAATCATAGGCGGTCCTGGTCCAACAAAATATGAATTTGCAGATGGACCATACATAACCAATGAAGTTAAGAAAAAAATAATTGGAATCAAAGATTTATCATATACTGAAGAATTCGGATTACAAGAATTAGTCGAGAAGTCTGACGACTTGCTTGCTGAAGAAGAAATCAATGATGAAAAGAAAATCATGCAAAGATTCTTTGATACACTCGGAAAACAGCCTGGAAAAGCAAGTTATGGTAAAGATGAAGTAATGAATCACATCAAGTTTGGAGCAGTAGATATATTATTATTAAGCGAATCTTTAGACGATGAAGTAATTGATGAATTTACAGCTGAAGCTGAAAAGATGAGTTCTACTGTTTATTTAATTTCTGTTGAAACACGTGAAGGAGTACAATTAAGAGAAATTGGAAAGATTGCAGCAATTCTAAGGTACGAAATGCATAAAGAGTAAAATATGACGTGCGATATTATATTTATTACTGGTGAAGCATTCTTTGACCATCCATTGTCTGGAATAGCAATTCTAAAGAGATGGCTAGAAAAAAATGGATATAGCGTCGGCATAATCGAGATGCCTTTTTCTGATGATGAAATTTTACAACATGGGAAACCAAGATTATTTTTCGGAGTAAGTTCAGGAAGTATGGATTCTATGCTTAGAAATTATAATGCATTAAAGAGATTAAGAATTGATGATCCACACGAAGATGATGTGCATGGATTTGTTCCTGATAGAGCAGATATTGTATATAGTAATTGGATTAGAAAACATTTCAAAGACTCTGTAATTGTCCTTGGTGGAACTGAAGCAACTCTACGAAGATTTACACATTACGATTATTGGGATAACAAATTAAGAAAACCAATACTTGTTGATTCTCGAGCAGACATATTATGTTATGGAAATGCTGAGAAGCAAATATTAGAAATTGCAGATAGATTAAATTCCGCGTGTGTTGACGATAAACTCGATATAATGACTGCCAGATCAAAACTTCCAGGAATTTTAGGAACATGTGTAATGTCAAAAACAGTTCCAGTCGAAGAATCTAAAGATTCTGCGTTTAAGATACTTCCAAGTCATGAGGATGTTGAAAAATCAAAAGAAGAATTCTGCGATATGCAAAACGCATTTTCAAATAATGTGAATTTAGCTGAGAGAGTTACAGATAGATATGTATTACAATACAAATCACCAAAATATACTTCAAAAGATTTAGACGAATATTATGAATTAGGATTTACACGTGAAATACCAGATCAGATAAGACATCTTAGAGGATTTGAATTCAGTGTAGTAACACATAGGGGATGTATTGGTAATTGCAATTTTTGTTCACTTAATTTAACTCAAGGAGATAAAATAATTTCAAGATCAGAAGAATCCTTATTACGTGAAATAGAAGGCATTACAAAGCTTCCGTATTTTAGAGGACAGATCGATGATTTAGGCGGACCTGCCGCAAACATGTACGGAATTGATTGTAATGATTGTAATAAGTCTTGTCTAGAATGTAAAAGATTAGTTACAGATAATAAGAGAATGATCGGATTACTAAGAAAAGCGCGTCAAATTCCTGGTGTCGAGAAAGTTTATGTAAAGAGCGGAGTAAGATTTGACTTATGTACTGAAGAATATTTGAAAGAAATAGTTATGCATCATACTGCAGACACACTTAGAATTGCACCAGAACACATAAGTGAAGATATATTAAAATTGATGAATAAAGATAAAGGAAGTCTTCCGAAATTCTTAAAAAGTTTTGAGACGATAAATAACGAGATTACCGATCCTGCACAACGTAAAGAATTATCATTCTATTTCATGACAGCACATCCTGGTTCAACTATGAAACATGCGCAAGATCTTGCACGATTCTTGAAAAAAGTTCAAAATGCAGAAACAGTACAAATATTTACACCAACACCAATGACTGTTTCCACGTGCATGTATTACACAGGTTTAGATCCAAAGACTAAGCAGAAAATCTATGTACCATATGCGTTTACAGAGAAGAAAGAACAGAAGAGATTAATTACTGATAATTTTAATCGAAGATAATTACAAATCAGCACAGTTCCATAAACTACTTAAACATAATATTTTTCTATAAATCATGGATAATCTCTCAGACAAAATTGCATTGAAGGCAATGATGAATATAGAATTCTTGACTGGCAAAGATTTAGTTCAAAATAGACGAGTAAAATTAACATATTCAGGTCACTTTAGTAATTATAATGCAAATGTGAGATATAGTAGAACACACATAGAATTCAATCTATCTACGTTATGGAAGAATATAGATGAAGATATTCAAATTGGATTAATTGAAAGTTTAGTGCTCAGAATGTCTAAAATAAAAATGACTAGTACGAGTAACATGAAACTCTATGAATCGTTTATGAAAGGATTATCGAAGTATGCAAAATCCAATGATCATGATCCGGAACTCGAGAAGAGCTTTAATAGAGTCAACGAAAAATTTTTTGATGGACTAATGGAAAAACCGAATCTAGTATTTGCAAATGAGAGTTTCAGAAAACTAGGAAGCTACGCGTACGGAACAAATACAATCAATCTAAGTACAATATTCAAAGGATTACCAGAAAACGAACTAAGATTTCTAGATTATGTCATGTATCACGAATTATTACACAAAAAACACACATTTAATGTCAAGAATGGAAGACATCAAGCTCATACGACTATTTTCAAGAATGACGAGAAGAAGTTCGATACGAATGTCGATATGGAGAAAGAGCTCGGTAAATGGCTTCGTGGTAAGAAGTACGGTCTAAGAAGATTGTTTAAGTTGTGGTAATACAACCCAAAACCTTTTTAAATAGTCTAAAACTCCTATTCTTATAATCATATAATTAATATTTAGGTGAAATTATGGGTGAAACTGTACCAAAAAGTGTAGCAACATTATCAAAAGGAAATTACGTAATCATAGATGGCGTAGCTTCTATCGTATCTGATACTTCAACTTCAAGACCAGGAAAGCACGGTCACGCTAAGGTAAGACTAGTAGCTGTTGGTATGATTGATGGTAAGAAAAGAGAATTAGTAATGCCAGGTCACGATAACATCGATGTACCAATAATTGAGAAGAAGATAGCTCAAATATTAAACATTAACAACAACGTTGCAAACGTAATGGATCAAGAGACATTCGAAACATTCGATTTAAAGATTCCAGAAGAATTACAAGGAGTAGTTGCTGAAGGAAATAATGTATTATATTGGATCATATTAAATGATAAAGTAATGAAGCAGATTAAACCTGACAATTAAAATAATGAGGCAAACAAATGGTTAAATTTCCAGAAGCTCAAGCAAGATTATACAAGAACGTATTCGTATGCAGAAGATGCAAGACTAAAATGCGATCTGATAACATGAAGATTATTGCTAAAGAA
The DNA here is from genome assembly GCA_031402215.1 of Candidatus Woesearchaeota archaeon. Lineage (GTDB taxonomy): Archaea > Nanobdellota > Nanobdellia > Woesearchaeales > UBA9642 > UBA9642. The sequence goes on from JANNSE010000003.1 coordinate 6,431, forward strand.
GTTACATGCAGAAAGTGTAATGGTCGAGCATTAAGACCTGTTAGAAAGAAATAAACAGAAGGGATAGATAACTCCAAGTTATCTTCCGAGAACTTTACTATTCTTTCAAAGTTCTCGATAGCTTTATATATCTCTTATATTCTTTTATTCTTATGGTATTCATTCAAAGCTTAGGGGCATTCTTATCATCATGGAAGTTCGTACTTCTATTCTACGTAATTGTAGCAATAATCGTCTACATCTATAGAAAGAAATTTCAAGTAGAAGGCGGATTCATATTATTATATAGAACAAACTTTGGAATAAAGTTTATTGATAGGGTTGCAGAGAAACATAAAGAATTCTTAAAGATAGTAGGATACAGCGCAATTGGTATAGGATTCGCTGGAATGATTGCAATAAGCATATTATTAGTCAAAGGAGTCTATGAGATGATATTTGTTCCTGCAGCAGCTCCAACACTATCATTAGTTATTCCCGGAGTTCAAATTCCTGGAAGTCCAATATTTGTACCATTCTGGTATGGAATAATAGCATTATTTGTTGTTATCGTAGTTCACGAATTCGGACACGGAATAATTGCAAAATCACATGGATTAAAGATTAAAAATACTGGTTTCGGATTCATGGGACCGTTACCATTAGCATTTGTTGAGCCAGATGAGAAACAAGTTGTAAAAAAAGATTCAGTTGTACAACAATCAATATTTGCAGCAGGACCGTTCTTTAACGTAATATTATTCGGCATAGTATTAGTATTCACATTATTCATATTTAATCCATTACTTATATCAATGGTTAATCCGGAAGGAGTATCCTTTGGATCAATACAAGCAAATTATCCTGCAGAAAAATACGGTCTAGAAAAAAACGTAGTATATACTTCTGTAGACGGATTACAAGTTAATGATTCAACACAATTAGTAACCGCATTATCATGCGTTAAACCAGGAGCATCTGTGACAATTGCTAATGAAAATAAGAGTGTAACTCTCGTTACAGTTCCTAATCCAAAAGATGAAACAAAAGGTTATCTTGGCGTAAGCTCAATATCAACAAATTATGTTATAAAGAATCAAGATTGGTGGTATAAAGGATTATATTACTTCTTATACTCATTTACTACATTATTAGAATGGATTGCATCCTCTCGCACGTTCGCGTCAAGCGCGTGATGAATGATCCGGTGAACCTAGAGATTCTGAAACAAAAGGCAGAGATGCCTGACTTACCAAAGACCGTCGATGGGCAACAACTGACCTCGAAGGAAACGCATGATCTCCG
>JANNSE010000004.1:0-3169 GCA_031402215.1 Candidatus Woesearchaeota archaeon
AACCTAGCGAATCCACACAAATTGCTAGCATGGTTTCTGACTTGGATCGTAGATTAAGAATCCTAGAAGAGCGTTATGGAAATCTTAGAAAAAAGATTCAATTGACTGATCAAAATCTTATAGAATCAGAAAGATCGTTCGGAAAAGAAATCAGGGGATTCGGAAGTGATATATTAGATTTAAAACGTAACGTTGCTGACTTTGATGAAAAAGTAGTAATATTCGGTTCAGAAATGGAGAATACGGCACAAAAAACTGATTTAAAGATAGTAGAAAAATATCTCGCAATGTGGAGTCCGGGAATGTTCGTCACAAGAAAAGAATTGAAAGAATATTTGAAAAGTAAAAATGTCAAAATACTTGATGAATCAACAGATAATGAAGACGAGAAATAATTCTTATTAAACCACAACAATTCTATCTCTTAATTACTACAGGATCAGCATCTGTGTATCCAATAAATACTTTCTTCACAGTATTGCCACTAAGAACGAATCGTACATCTTCTCCAGGCTTTCCAAATCCGTCAGCACTCTTTATTGTGAAAGTATCTTCCTTTTTATGCTCCAAAACGGAAACACCTAAGAAAGGATCTAAATATGCGGAATCAAATAATATAAGAGTATTATTTATCTTTCTGACATCGAAATTACTCCATCTAGAACCATATCTTCCAACATACTTATTCAAATCGACTTTAGTGTCTTTAGTGTTCGAACCGTAAGAGTCATAATTATTAATTATGGTCGTAGCTATATTAAACATTGAATTCAAATATAATATCGCTAGACCATCGATACAATTTGTAAGAACGACAAAACCTAAAGAATAATCTGGAGAATATCCTACAGACGTAATGTACCCAGCGAATCCCCCACCGTGTCCATAAACAGTTGTATCTTTCAACTTAGTGATTTGAAATCCGAGACCCCATTTTATAGTCTGATCCTTTTCCCACTGAATACGTCTCATCTCCTTTTTTGAAAGTGGAGAAAGAATAGAATTATCATTAAATAATGCGGCAAGGAACTTGGACAAATCCTCCACATTTGATAAAAAACCAGTTGCGGAGATAAGATCGTTAGTTCTCGTAGTTTCAAAAGGTATTCTTTTCTCGTTCGGAATATCTCTAGAATAACCTACGGCTAGATACTTCTCTGCATCCTTAGTTAAGTCTGGTTCTGTACGAGTCATATTGAGTTTTTTTAGAATGTTATCCTTAACATATACTTCGTATTTCTTCCCAGAAACTTTCTCAATTACCAATCCTAGAACACCATATCCTAAATTGGAATATTTCCACAATTTTAGAACAGGATACACACTTGGCTTTTTTGAAATATATTTTTTAATTTCTTCAGCGCTTGGAAATTTATCATCATTCCAATAATTACCGTCAGATTCTCTTGTTAGACCTGAACAATGAGATAATAAGTGTCTTATAGTTATGTCTTTTAGATTACTATCAGAATCTGATTTGAACCATTCAAGATGTTTAGATACCTTATCATCCAGATTCAATAAATTCTTCTCTACTAATTGTAGAATCGCTACGCTAGTGAATAATTTTGATATAGATGCTATTCTATACGTTGTATTATTACTTGAAGGGGTTCTTTTCTCTAGATTACTAAAACCATAATTATTGGAATAAATTAAGTCGCTTCCTTTTATTAAACCAAAGGAAACTGATGGAACCCTTTTAATATAACATTGATAATCTAACCAATTACCAACTAAATCGATTATATCCTGAAATTTTGGATCAATCTTAGAGGGCATAATTTATATCTATCGTGAGTGTTTATAAATATTATGTATACTATATTAATTTCTTCATCAAGCAATGATACACAAGATTTAAAAACAAAATTAGATTCCATCATACTATGTTGGAGCAAGTTATATTCGGAAACACAATACAAAATTACATTCTAGCAACAGCAATACTTATGTTGTTTGTAGGATTAGGAAAATTATTCTCAGGAATAATTGTTGCAATACTTAAACGTATAGCTAAAAAAACAGAAACAATAGTTGATGACCTGTTAGTAGAAGTATTAGAAAAACCTGCAGTATTCGCACTATTCATTGTCGGTTTCAAACTTACAACTAATTTTATTTCTTTAAGCGTTAGAGGTCAAGAGATTCATAGTAATGTAGTTATGACACTAATTGTGATAAACTGTGTGTGGGCATTAAATAAAGTTACAGATGTACTTGTAAAACATTATCTTGCACCATTGACTGCTAAATCAAAATCTAAATTAGATGACCACTTGTTACCTTTTGTTAGAAAATTTTTCAAAGTATTAATTTTCATAATTGGCGCAATATTCTTAATAAAAAATATGGGTTATGATGTTACCTCGCTAGTTGCTGGTTTAGGAATTGGAGGTTTAGCATTCGCACTTGCCGCTCAGCCACTTCTATCTAATCTATTTGGTGGATTAGCAATAATCGCAGATAAACCATTCCAAATAGGGGATAGAATAAGAATCGATCAAAGATACGAAGGGTATGTTAAAGAGATGGGTATGAGATCTACAGTTATTCTAACAGCAAGCGATACTCTTGTTACAATTCCAAACAGCGTCATAGCATCAACAGCAATAGAAAATATTAGTGCAACAGAAGAACACGCAGTTAGAGTAACGTTTAATATAGGATTAGAATATAATACTAGTGCTGAGAAAATTGAGGAAGCTATTGAAATAATTAAAAAAATATTACATAATCATAAACACATTATTCAGGATTCTCCAGCCCCCTACGTTGGTTTCAATGAATTCAGAGAATACTCATTAAATCTCTCATGCGGGTATTCATTCTATCCTCCGAGTATGGTTGGTAAGATAAAGACTGAAATTAATTTAGATATAAAGAAGGCTTTCGAGAAAGCACACATACACATGGCATATCCAACACAAACAGTACATGTGAAGAAGGAGCAATAAGTTCTGACTTTTCTTTTTTATTTATTCTTTTCGATTTGGTATACGGAGAGATACTTTAATTCTACTCCAGAATAATAACAAACCTTTATATAGTCTTAGTGAGGATTTTTAGCTAGTTAAGCATTATCAAGATATAGGACTCGGGGAAAAGGGGTGAGATACTATTCTTTGGAGTCCTAATTATAATTATTGATTAAAAAAAGGTGGTTTTA
>JANNSE010000005.1:0-6165 GCA_031402215.1 Candidatus Woesearchaeota archaeon
AGAAAATAAAAAAGTTCAGAAAAAGTGTTTCAGAAGAGAGGATTTAAGCACAAAACATGAAGAACAACAAAAATTTAATTCAAATCTCCAAACGAAACGAAGGGGTGGCAGATATACTACAATAGTAATACCCCAACATCACTTTTGCATACGCGAAATATTTATATAACCTGTGTTTCTCTTGGAATACTGTTATTTATTATAGTCGATAATGTTGGGTGGTGGTTTTAGTGGATGTATCAAATTTTCTAGAAAATTTCATTAAAAAGGAATCTCTATTCAAAAATAAAGCCGCATTACAGAGCACCTATAATCCTGATGAAATATTACACAGAGATGAACAAACATCTTATATAGCTAAAGTATTGGCTCCTGCGCTACGTTTAGAAAGACCATCTAATCTATTTATTTACGGTAAAACAGGATCTGGAAAAACATTAACCGTACAAACCACAATAAAACAAATACAAGCAATAGCAGCAAGGGAACTCATTCCGATAAAATTTATCTATATAAATTGTAAATTAAAAAAAGTAGCAGACACCGAATATAGGCTTGTGGCAGAAATAACAAGATTTTTTGGAAGAAGTATTCCTCCAACCGGATTACCAACAGATGAAGTCTATAACATTTTCTATAAAACACTAGATTCAGAAAAACAAGTTGTTGTATTAATATTAGATGAGATAGATCAGCTAGTCAAAAAAATAGGCGACGAAGTAATATACAATTTAACAAGAATCAATACGGAATTAAAAAATGCCCAACTAGCCATAGTCGGAATAAGCAACGACATAATGTTTGCAGACAATTTAGATCCTAGAGTAAAAAGCTCATTATCTGAAGAAGAACTTGTTTTTTCATCATACAATGCACTTCAAATTCAAGACATTCTAAAGAAAAGATCAACCGAAGCAATAAAAGAAGGAATTCTTGAAGAAGGAGTTATTGCAAAATGCGCCGCATACGCAGCCAGAGAACACGGAGATGCAAGAAGAGCTTTAGAATTATTAAGAGTGGCTGTAGAATTAGCCGAAAGAAAAGGGCTTCTAAAAATAACAATCAAAGAACTAGATGAGGCAGAAGAAAAAATAGAAAAAGATCGCGTGCTCGACATAATTACAACACAACCAAAACAATTTCAATTAGTATTATATGCGATTTTATTAATTTATGATCAAAGAAGACAACAAAACATAATCTTTACAGGAGAAATATATGTTCTCTACAAAGAACTATGTTCTAAAATAAATTTAAGGCCTTTAACTCAGAGAAGAGTTAGTGATGTAATTGCAGAATTTGATTTATTGGGAATGATTAATGCTAAAGTAATATCCAAAGGAAGATATGGTAGAACCAGAGAAGTTTCCGTCGTAACAAACGAAGTGCTTAACGCAAAGATAAAAGGTTTATTAGAAAATTCGTTAAATTTAGGATGAGCGTATATCATGGAAGATCAAGAAATTATTAATTTTTATTTGGACAACGACGTACTTATAAGTCCCGACATATTTAAAGACTTAAAAGACAAACCTCTACCTCTAAGATCTAAATTTGTTGTATTAAATAAAGATACACTAAATATAATTAACACTAACAAACAAATAGTTGTTGAAGATTTTGAAAAAGCACTCGTACTAAAAGAAAAACACAAAAACACAAGATTATACGACAAATTCATCGATTATTTAAAAAATCCTTCAGAGGAAAAACATCAAACAGACATAACTCAACCAAGTAATTTAGATGGTGGAGCAGACGCGCTTTCTTCTCAAGAGTTGGCTTATACGACTTCAGCCAGTAACACGTCCAACACAAAGGCTGCTGAAATTTCTGAAATATCCCCTCTCACAAAAAAAGAACTAGCTTTACAAACCCTTGCCGAAGAACAACACATTAAAAATATTTTTCTAAAAAAGAACAAGATAAGAATAGTTTCTTCATATAATACTAAATCTAGAAAATGGTCTGTACATGACTTTGTAAGTTTATATCAGGCAAGATTTAGAGAATTAGAAAAAATTTTGCGCTCAAGGCAAGAATTACAAAATCTCACATCGATATACAGGATAACTCAGAAAAAAGAAAGAGAAAACGTCGCAATAATTGGCGTCGTTTATGAAAAGGCCCTAACAAAAACAGGCAACATTATGTTAACAGTAGAGGATCCTACAGGAATGATAAAAACTGTTGTTAATAAAAATAAAGAAGAATTATTTAAGTTAGCAGAAGAAATACAATTAGATGAAGTCATAGGATTAGCAGGAATGTTTGATCAAATAGTTTTTGTAAATAGTTTATTTATTCCCGATATTCCTTTAACAAAAGAGCTTAAAAAAAGTCCTGAAGAGGGATACTTCGTCGTTATAGCAGATACCGAACCAGGAAGCAAACTTTTCTTAGAAAAAGAATTTGATAAATTTCTGGCCTGGATGAACGGAGATATAGGAACAGAAAAACAACGTGAAGTGGCTTCTAAAGTAAAGTATGTTTTTATTGCAGGAGATTTAGTTAATGGTGTAGGAATATATCCTGGTCAAGAATTTGATTTGAAAGTAATAGATATTAGAGATCAATACAAATTATTGGCAGACTTGTTAAGAAAAATTCCTGAGCATATTCCTATAATTATTTGTCCAGGAAATCACGACGTAGGAAGAATCTCTGAACCGCAACCAGCACTAACTGCAGAGTATGCACAATCCTTAATAGAATTACCCAACCTTGTTTCAGTAAGTAACCCTTCCGTAATAAATATTTTTGCTCAACCAGAAAGCGGTTTCGATGGTTTTGATGTAATGTTATATCATGGCAACTCTTTTATTTATTATTCTGAACACATTCCGACAATAAGAAAAGCAGGAGGACAGAAAAGGCCCGATTTAATAATGAAATATTTATTACAGCGAAGACATTTGGCGCCAACACACACATCTACATTATTTATTCCTGATCCTTCTAAAGATCCTCTAGTTATAGATAAGGTTCCAGACTTCTTAATATCAGGACATGTTCATAGAGCAATGGTTTCTAATTATAAAAATGTAACCTGCATAAATGCGTCTTGTTGGACAGGACAATCAGAAGAACAAGAACGTAGAGGATTAGAGGCACAGCCTGCAAGAGCATTCATTATCGATATGCATACTCGTGAAGCAAAAATTATGAATTTCTTATCGAAAGAAGATCAAGACAAAGAAAGTCCTCAATCAATATCTACATCACCTATAGAATTAAAGCCTGTGGAGACCAAAGAGGTGAAAAATGGTTGAAGCAAGCAAAGATATGCAAAAATATTTTGACGAGTTAGAGAATGCATGTATGCGCGAGATAAAAATAGCAAATACTGCAAGAGCAAAAGGATATGATTATACTGAAAAGTCTGAAATAGTTTTAGCTAAAAATATGGCTGAGAGAGTAATTGGTATCATTGCAGTTATTGCTCCACAAATTCAAAACAGCGGTACTGTTGAACGTATTATTGAGTTAGAAAAGCAATTCGGTATTCTTGATTGGCGTGTCGCATTTACAATAGCAGAAGAAGTTGCTAGAGAAAAGTTTTGTAAGTTTAAAGATCAAAAAGAAGCAATGGAAATCGGAATAAAAACAGGTTTCGCTTACGTTACTAACGGGGTTGTTTCTAGTCCTATAGAGGGATTTACTCATCTAGATATAATGGACAGATTAGACGGCAAAGGAAAGTATTTTTGTGTAAATTTTTCTGGACCAATTAGAAACGCAGGAGGAACGGCTTCAGCAGTATGTGTATTAATAGCAGATTATGTTAGAGTAAAGTTCGGATTCGAAAAATACGATGCTACAGATTTAGAAGCAAAAAGAACATTTACTGAAGTAGAAGATTATCATACGAGATTTAGTCCGAGACAATATTTCCCTAGTCGTGAAGAAATAGATTATTTAATGAAACATATTCCTGTGCAAATAGGTGCAGAATCTAGTGAGAAATATGAGGTTTCAAATTATAAAGATCTTCCTAGAGTTCCTGTTAATTTAATAAGAAGCGGATTCTGTTTATTATATACTGATTGTATTCCTCTTAAAGCTCCTAAATTATGGAAGCAGTTAAAAGTTTGGGGTAAAGATTTTGGAATGGTTGATTGGATGTTCCTAGAAGAATACTTGAATATTCAAAAAGCAGCCAAAGCCCAAAAAAAGAAATCAGACACGGGACCAGTATTAAAAATTTCTCCAGATTATACTTATATAAAAGACTTGGTTGCAGGAAGACCGGTATTAGGATATCCTTTAAGAACAGGAGGATTTAGACTGAGATATGGTAGAGGAAGAGTTTCTGGTTATAGTGCACAGTCAGTTCATCCTGCAACAATGCACGTATTAAATAATTATGTTGCTACAGCCACCCAACTAAAAGTAGAGCGTCCAGGTAAAGCAGCAGCCATGACTGTATGTGATACTATTGAAGGCCCTATTGTAAAACTCTACAACGGAAATGTATTAATGTTAGATACAGAGGCACTAGCCAAACAATACAAAAAAGAAGTAAAAGAAATACTTTTCTTAGGAGACATTTTAGTTGCGTATGGTGATTTTTTTAATAGAAATCATTTACTTGTACCTTCAGGATATTGTCAAGAATATTGGATATTGGAGTTTGAGAAAGCAGCATTAGAAAAATTTTCTAAATATCAGGATCCGGAAAAACCAGGAGATAATCTTGCACCAAATCTCAATAAACTTAACGATTATAGAGATATAGATTTCGAAAAATTATCACAATATGTTCGCATTCCAGTAGATAAACTAGAAATATTATTTAGAAGACCTCTGAAAACAAAAATAAGCATTGCTGCAGCATTAGAATTATCTCAAAAGATGAATATTCCTCTACATCCGCAATATACTTATTTCTGGAAAACAATAAGTATTTATGATTTAAAAAATTTAGTTCATTGGTTCGAACACGCAAAAATTGTTCCTTTCGAAAATCGTGCTGACGGTTTAATTGAAAAGATAATTCTTCCAAAAAGCGATTCCAAAAGAGTTTTAGAATTATTAGGCATACCACATTTGAACGTCAATAATGAGTTTGTTGTTATCGAAGATGAAGCCGCTCAAGCAGTCTTAGCAACATTAAATATTCACGATATGTTATTACAAGAAGATGTTGATGCACTATTAAAACAAATAAATGAAATTATAGAAAAAAAGAATAAAGATGAAGAGGTCGAAGATGATGTGTTAATATTCATTAATACTGTGTCTTCAATCGTTATAAGAGATAAAGCAGGCGTGTTTATTGGTTCTAGAATGGGTAGACCAGAAAAAGCTAAAATGAGAAAGTTAACAGGACAACCGCACACATTATTCCCTGTTGGTGAAGAGGGTGGAAAATTAAGAAGTTTTCAAGCAGCAATGGAAACAGGAAAGATTAGCGCACAATTCCCTATTTTTTATTGTGATAAATGCAAGAAAAAAACCGTATTCCCGACATGTGAAACTTGTGATAAGAGAACCATAAAACTAGAATATTGCACAGAATGTAAAAATACAGAATGTACAAACACGTCTCATAAAAAAGCACCATGTGGACCTTTTGATTTAGATATAAAAAATGTATTCCAAGATTTACTAAAAAAATTAGACACTAAAATATATCCAGATATGATAAAAGGAATACGCGGAACAGTAAATAAAGAACACAATCCAGAACATTTAATTAAAGGAATTTTGCGTGCAAGACACGGAATAAATGTAAATAAAGACGGAACAACAAGATATGATGCTTCAGAGATTCCAATAACACATTTCAAACCGAAAGAAGTCGGAGTAAGTATAGATAAATTAAGAAAATTAGGTTATACAAAAGATACTAAAGGAAGACCTCTTGAGAGAGAAGATCAAATTTTAGAAATAAAACCTCAAGACTTATTACTTCCTTGTTGTCCTGATAGTCCAGATGAATCCGCAGACGAGGTTCTATTTAGGGTCAGTAAGTTTATTGATGATTTATTAGAAAAATTCTATGGTATGAAGCCTTATTATAATTTACAGTCAAAAGAAGATCTTGCAGGACATTTTGTTGTAGGATTAGCACCACACACTTCTGCAGGAACTCTTGGCAGAATAGTAGGATTTACAAAGACACAAGGATTCTATTCACATCCAATGTATCATGCAGCAATG
>JANNSE010000006.1:0-13450 GCA_031402215.1 Candidatus Woesearchaeota archaeon
CTGAAGGAAACATAAAGGGTCAGGAAAAAGAGTATTATTACGAGGGAGGAATCGTTAGCTTTGTTGAATTCTTAAACAAAAACAAAAAAGTAATCCATCCCCCAGTATACATTGCTAAGGCTAAAGATAAAGTAGAGATAGAAGTAGCAATACAATATTCCGATAGTTACAATGAAAGTGTATACAGCTTCGTAAATAACATTAATACAGTCGAAGGTGGAAGTCATCTTGTTGGTTTTAAAACAGCATTAACTAGAACACTAAATAATTATATTGAAAAAAATCCTACATATAAAGAGAAGGAAAAATTAAGTAGTGAAGATGTAAGAGAAGGACTTGCAACAGTAATATCAGTAAAAGTTCCAGAACCACAATTCGAGGGACAAACAAAAACAAAATTAGGAAACAGTGAAGTAAAAGGAATTGTTGATAGTATTGTAAGCGCAGCACTAGCTACATACTTGGAAGAAAATCCTAAGACTGCAGCAATAATAATTGATAAGGGAATGCTTGCAGCAAAAGCTAGAGAAGCAGCAAGAAAAGCAAGAGACTTAACGAGAAGAAAATCCGCATTAGAATTTAGCACTCTACCAGGTAAATTGGCCGATTGTTCAGAGAGCGATCCTGGAAAATCAGAAATATTTATTGTTGAGGGAGATTCTGCAGGCGGTTCCGCTAAGCAAGGTAGAAATAGAGAATTCCAAGCAATTTTACCTTTAAGAGGAAAAATATTGAATGTTGAAAAGGCAAGATTATCTAAAGTAATCACCAGTGAACAAATATCAAATATAATAACTGCAGTAGGAACAGGAATAAGTGAAGAATTTAATCCACAAAAATTACGTTACCATAAAATTATTGTAATGGCAGATTCAGATGTAGATGGTTCACACATTAGAACATTAATGTTAACATTTTTCTATAGATATATGAAACAATTAATAGAAAATGGAAATATATACTTGGCTCAGCCACCATTATATTTAATAAAGAAGGGCAACCAGAAAATTTACTGCTTAACAGATAAAGAAAAAGATGAGACACTTGAAAAAATAGGCAAGGATGTTAATATTCAAAGATATAAAGGTCTTGGTGAAATGAATCCAGAACAATTATGGGAAACAACAATGGATCCATCAACTAGAACATTAAGAAAAGTAACTATAGAAGATGCTGTTGAAGCTGATAGAATATTCGAAACATTAATGGGCGACGAAGTAGCACCAAGAAAAATATTCATCGAAACACATGCAAAAGAAGTTACTAACTTGGATATATAGAGTAAATTTACTCGCATAATATCTGTTAATCATCAACATATACAAATGATTAAAATATCGCAACCTAAAATTCTTGCTCCAGTAAATGATTTTACTAGTTTACAGGCTGCAATTGACGCTGGTGCAGATGAAATATATTTTGGAATACGCGGATTTAATATGCGTGCAACGGCAAAAAATTTCTCAGTAGCAGATTTAAAAAAAATTGCAAAGACTTGTCATGAACATAAAGTCAAGGCACTTCTTGCATTGAATATTATAATCTACGAGAATGAAACAAAAACTATTAGCGAAATAATAAAAAAAGCAAAGGCCGCAAAAATTGATGCAATAGTCGCTTGGGACATGTCTGTTATACAAGAGTGTGTAAAACACAAAATGGAAGTACACTTGTCGACGCAGAATTCAATAAGCAACTATGAAGCATTAAAATTCTATAAAAAACAAATTCCTACATTAACTAGAGTTGTTCTTGCTAGAGAATGCACACTTGAAGATATTACAAAAATAATTCAAAGTATAAAAAAAGATAAATTGAAGGTAGAAATCGAAGTATTTATTCATGGAGCTATGTGTGTAAGTGTTTCTGGAAGATGCATGTTAAGTCATCACTTATTTGGTAAGAGCGCAAATCGTGGAGAATGCTTACAGCCATGCAGAAGAAATTACGATGTCTACGAAATAAAAAGCACGGACAAAATAGACAAGCTCGATGGTAGAAATGAATTTTTACTTGGAGAAGATTGTGTTATAAGTCCAAAAGATTTATGCACGCTACCGTTCATTGAAAAACTTGTGGACTCTGGAATCGATGTATTCAAGATTGAAGGCAGAAACAGAAATCCAGAATATATCTCCACTACGGTTAGAGCGTATAAAGATGTAATCACATCGTACATACACAATAAATCGAAATTTTCAAAAAACAAAGAGTTACAATCAGATTATCAATGGTTAAAAGAAAAAAACTTAAATAAATTAAGAGAAGTATTCAATAGAGGATTCTCAAACGGATTCTATTTAGGAAAGCCTGTTGACGAATGGTCAAGCAGTAGAACAGGCGAGCAAACAACAATGAAAATGTTTGTTGGCAAAGTGAGTAATTATTATCCTAAAATAAATGTTGCAGAAATAACTTTAGAAGATCATCCAATTAACAAGAATGATTTATTGATAATACAAGGCCCTACAACAGGAAACTACGATGTTAAAGTTCTAGATATGAAAAGTGATGATGGAAGTACTGATAGAGCCATTAAAGGAATGGTTATCGGAATAAAAGTCGGAGTTAAAGTTCGAAAGAACGATCAAGTGTATAAAGTCGTTGAGAAGAAATAAAACATATTATTATAGTTGATTCACAATCTTTAAAAACAACTATAATTCTAATATAAAATATAAATAATAAAAGCATAATATAAGAGATATAACATGTTTATTACACCATTTGAAATTCTGGATATAATAGTAATGACTCTTGTAGTTGGTTTTGTATTCATGAAATCATTCAAGCCCGCTGAAAGAAAAGTTGAAGACGTACTAGATAAATACTTGAAAAAAACAAGAACAAGCGGATTTGATTGGAATGCGTTTTGGTTTGCAGCAATGATTACGGCGCCAGCATTAATACTCCACGAGTTTGGTCACAAAATAACTGCATTAAGCTTCGGATTAACAGCAGTATTTCATGCAGCATATATATGGCTTGCATTAGCTATTGTATTAAGACTTGTCGGCTCATCGTTTATATTCTTTGTACCAGCATTTGTTAGTATTAGCGGAAATGCTACAACAACACAACACATATTAACAGCATTCGCTGGACCAGCTGTTAATCTAATAATATTCATAATAGCCTTAATAGTATTGAAGGCTAACAAAAACTTAAATAGCAATGCAATACATTTTTGGGGTTTAACAAAAAATATAAATCTATTCCTATTCGTATTCAATATGATTCCTATACCAGGATTTGATGGATTCCAAGTATTTTCTGGATTATGGGAAATGCGACATGCAATTGGATTATAATTTGAGAGGTTGAGATGGTTAGAGTTGGTTTAGTATTAAGCGGGGGAGGAGCAAGAGGATTTGCAGTAATAGGCGCATTAAAAGTTCTAAAGAAAAATAATATTGAAATTAGTAGCATTTCTGGTTGTAGTATCGGAGCACTTGTAGGAGCATGTTATGCTCACAATCAAGATCCAGAAGCAATAGAAAAATTATTAATAAAAATTAAAGATAAGAGAGATGTTTATGATTATGCATTCTCAACAAAAGGATTAATTAAAGGGGACAAACTAGAACAGTATATCATAGAATACTTTACTACAAATCCTAAAAAATTAATTGAATTTGAGGACTTAAAAATACCGTTAGTAATAAATGCGACTAACATAGTTACTCAAAAAGAAATCATATTTGACAAGGGACCGTTAATAAAAGCCGTCATGGCATCATTATCATACCCCGGATTCTTCACAACACGTAAAGTCAAGGACGTTCTATGCGTTGATGGTGGTGTAGTAAATCCTCTACCATTTGATTTGCTTAGAGAAGTAGACTATATGATAATGATCGATGTTTCAAAACAGAACATAAAAATAAATGAAAATAGTAATTTCAAAGACGTCGTACTTCAAGCAACACTCGCAATGCAAAGAACTATTGTAGATAAGAGTTTAGAATCATGTAGCATACCATATACAATCATAAGTCCAGAAGTTGAATATCACGGAATTCTAGAGTTCGACGATTTATTTGAATTAACAAAGAAAGGCGAGTTAGAAGCTCAGAAGCACATAGAAAAGATAAAAAGAGACATAGCAGAGCTAGAGAAAGGATGCTCAAAACTATTAAGAGTATAAGCGAGTAATGCATATATATTCTTTCAAAAACCTTTATAAATCCCTCAAAATTCCATTCTATTGTGATTAATATGAATAAATGTATAACATGTAAGGTTTCATTGGTCAACAATAAGGGAGCAGTAAAGTTTACTTGCCCGAATTGTGGAAAATACGAGATAAAGAGATGCGGAAAGTGTAGAGAAATCGTGGCAAAATACAAGTGCCCAGAATGTGGATTTGAAGGTCCAAACTAAATCTTAGGTGAAAAATGGGTACAGCAATGGTCACATTAACAATCATGCCAGAGAGTCCTTCAATAGACTTAAAGCATATAGAGCACGAAGCATTAAAATTAATTACAGAATTCTCTGATGAAAGACAGAAGAGAGTAGACATAAAACCAGTTGCATTCGGCTTACAATCCGTAAATATCATATTCTTAATAGATGAAAAGAAAGGTGGTACAGAAGCATTAGAAGCACAAATATCAGAAATTGCTGGTGTTCAAAGCGTTGAGTGTACTGACGTTCGAAGAATAATCGGATAAATTTATTTATTTTTTAATACTTGTTTCTCTAGGTTTTCTAAACTTTCTATAACCTTAACCAACTCATTAACAGGCATATCTGTTTTTATTCCCAACAACGTAAAGTGTGTTCTAGAAACCTTATAACCCTTATCCACAACTTGTTTCATTAAATCTTCTGTGTTAGGAATGGTTAGTTTGTAATGCTTACATAACTCGTGAATATCATAGAACCCAAATATGCCTTGTGCATCTAATCCTGCTTCTTGCTCTATAACTTCTAAAAATTTAACGTTATCTTTATCTTTATTGTTCTTAGAAATTTTTTCAGCTAATTTCTCGTCCCAGAGTTTTCCAGTCCACATTGGTCCAGAATACTCCATATATCCAGTGGCATCTTTACATCTATCGCACTTAAGATTATTATACTTCGATATCTTTCTATTCATACACTTATTACAATATAACAAATATTGATGTTGATCAATCAATTTGTCAGCTTCCAATTTGCCTTTAACACATCTGAATATCATTCTGTTATAATGATCTTTGAAATAACAATATATAGGAACTAGCGCTTTATCGTGTTGCGAGGCTACAAGTTGTATCTTACGTATCAAAATTCTTAGACCTACTTCATGCATTAAACCATTATGTAATGGTCTACCCCAGTAACTTCTCATGCATGTATTAAAATGCGTTCCAGATAGTGATGCAGTATCAGTTCCAGTCACAGCAAGTATCCCTCCTCTTGAAAGGCGGACTATGCTAGAAGCTAAAAAATCGTTAGGACTACCAAAGGGATCTATCTCAATGTAATCACAACCATTGTACTCTAAGAGCATCATGTTTGCATCTTTACTAGTTATTAGTATATTTTTATCGACCTTAATATCTACGCGATTATCTGCTCTAGGAGCTCTATCAGAATGTTTTTTGTCAACTTTGACTTTCTTAATAGATAGCTTATTCAATTTCAAATTTTTCTTGAAAAGTGAAACAAAATCCTTGTCAATATCATTAACAAATAAGTTTTTCATAACACCTTTTTTTAATTCTAAAAGAAACCTTAAACTTCTTACTCCAGAACCGGCCATAATATCAGCCACTTGAAAATGTTTTACTTCGGCATTATTCAAGACAAGCACACTTATATCTCTATTGAACTTCATTACAGGATTATAGAACACATCTAATTCTCTAGAAATCTTACCATTCTTATCTCTAGACGCATAAAATTTTGCCTTGCCCTCTTTAATTAAGTCCATGATATAGTATCTATTAATTGATTTATAAATTTTCCACTACCTTTAAAAAAGCACTCTTATTCTTAGATGATATGAGCAAGTGCAGATCTCCAATAATTGCAGTATTAGGACACGTTGATCATGGAAAATCAAGTATTCTAGATAAAATTAGAAATAGCACTATAATCGATACTGAAGCTGGAGGAATAACTCAAGCAATCGGAGCGAGCATAGTTCCGTTGCATGTAATCAAAAATTTCTGTGATAAATTAAACGTAAAATTTGATTTTATCATTCCGGGTTTATTATTTATTGATACTCCAGGACACGAAGCATTCACAAGTCTAAGAAAGAGAGGAGGAAACCTCGCCGATATTGCAATACTTGTAATTGATGTTAATGAAGGATTCAAACCTCAAACAATAGAAGCATTCGAAATATTAAGGAATTATAAAACACCGTTCATAATCGCATTAAATAAAATTGACTTAGTTAACGGATACGAAGTCAAAGAAGATTTAAAGAATAAATCATTAATGGAGAATCTTAATGCGCAAGACTTCCAAGTAACTCAAGATATAGAATCAAAATTGTATAACATCGTCGGATTTATCAGCGAAAAATTTGGTCTAGAATCAGAACGATATGATAGATGCGACTATACTAAACAAATTGCAATAGTACCATGTAGTGCAAGACAAGGAATAGGAATACCCGAATTATTAATGGTACTAACAGGATTAACACAAAAATATTTAGAAAATACACTCGTATGTAACTTAGAACCAAACACTCCAGCAAAAGGAACAATTCTAGAAATAAAAAATGCTGAAGGAATGGGAACATGCATGGACGTTATAATATATGACGGCATAATGCGTGTAAATGATACTCTGATAATTGGTGGCATAGACACCCCGATCGTAACGAAAGTCAAAGGATTATTCGAACCAAAAGTAATGACCGATATGCGTGATAAAAAAACAAAATTCCAAGCAATAAAAGAAGTTAATGCAGCAACAGGAGTAAGATTAAGTGCTCCAGATATAGAAGGCGTAATCGCAGGCATGCCGATTATTAGTTGTCCTCCTAGCACTCCAGCAAATATTGTTGAAGAACTAAAAATAAAGATACAAAAAGAAGTTGAAGAAGTATTAATAGAAACAGACAAAGAAGGAATCGTCGTCAAAGCAGACACTATCGGTAGTTTAGAAGCATTAATCAAACTATTAAAAGATAAGGGAATAAAAATAAGAAAGGCGAATGTTGGAAATATTACAAAAAAAGATATTACGGATGCTGAGAGTAATTACGAGAAAGACCCGACAGAATCAGTAATATTAGGATTTAATATAAATGATGATTCTGGAGTTAAAAACGATAAAGTAAAAATTTTGACAAGTAATATTATATACAAATTGATTGAAAATTATGCCTCTTGGAAAGAACAAGAAAATAAAAGATTAGAACAAAAAGAACTAGAAGGACTAATAAGACCATGCAAGATAGAATATCTAAATAATTATACATTCAGAGCCAGCAATCCGGCAATAGTTGGTATTGAAGTGCTGAGTGGACAATTACGAACTGGAACAAACATAATGAAAGAAGATGGAACTATGCTAACAAGCGTCAAAGAAATTCAGAAGAATAAAGAGAGTGTTACAATATTAGAAAGAAAAGAACAAGGAGCAGCATCTCTGCCAGGATTAACAGTAGGAAGACAAATTAACGAGGGAGAAATATACTATTCTGCCATACCTGAAGCAGATTTCAGAAAAATAAAAACATTAACTAAATACTTATCAAAAGAAGAAACTGCGTTATTGAAAGAAATAGCAGAAATAATGCGAAAAAATAATCCTGTTTGGGGTATTTAATTTATAATATACGAGAATAAAAATGCATCAACAACACGCTCATCAACAAAACACTATAGGCAGCTTGAAAATATTAAATTCTAAAGAAACAAAACATATAGTGGAGAAATTACTAGAACAATACGGATACAATTATGATAAGACATCACAAGAATTTGTTTTTCTAATGAACAAAGATAATAGGATATATCTTGTCTCTAGGAATGTAGCAATATTACCGTATGATGAAATGAAAGTTGACAGCATAGGAATGTACTTCGGCGAATTATACAAAGAAAGTTTAAGATTAAGCATAGAAGGCAGTCAAATGGTCGGACCGAAAGCAACTAAGAACGTAATAAATATAGATACTGATCAAATGACTGAATGGATAAAAGGTGGTGATATAGAGCACGAAGATTGTGGTCGAGATTTTCTAATAATTAGTCATATAGATAAAGATACTGGCAAGAAAGATTATTTCGGTGCAGGAAGGTATAAAGACGGAAAAATAATGAATTTTGTTTCTAAATCCAGAAGATTGGTTGTAGTAAATAGCTAGAATTACGAATGTAACCAAATTATTTAATTAATTTCTCGTATATACCGACCAATTCTTTTATATCTCTAATTTCATAATCAACGTAATTATGATGCAAATCATTATTTATATTTTCTTTAGTCCATATTGTAATAAGTCCTAGTTTTTTTGCAGTAACTAAATCAATATCGGGATGATCTCCCACCATAATACATTGTTTACCCTTCAAACCCGATAATTCCAAAAGTGTATTCCAATTCTCTACAGCAGGTTTATTTAAACCAACATCATCACCTGTGATTATATAATCGAAATATTTTTCTAAACCCACTAATTTTATTCGGTAATTTTTCATCCCGACTAAACCATCTGAATCAGTAATTGTTGCTAATTTTATCCCCTTAGACTTAAAATAATCCAGTGTAGAAATGGTGTTGGGATAATTTTTGAAAGTTTTATTTATTTTTTCCCAATATTTTTTCTCGTAAGATGCAGAATTCTCAATCAGAGTATTAAGACTGATTCCTAAAGCCATAGTATCATCTAATCTTTCGAAAGTTTCCTGGAACCACATTTTTCTAGAATAGCTTTCTGGCTTCATATCACTATATAGGTGATGTATTTTAACTTCATTAAATGTTTTCAAGATAGTAAAGGCAGAACAATCATTTTTTAGTACACCGCGTTTTTTTATTTTAGATTGTAACTTTTTTATATCCTTAGAAATGAGTTGAGCCATGTACGCTTCGGTTTCTCTTTCTGTTGAAGCAAAATCGCACAAAGTATTATCTATATCAAAACAAACTAATTTTATATCTCTACCCCTTTTCAACCACGAGAACATACAACCCCTCTAAAATACATAAATAAAATACATAAATACATTAAAATCTACGAATATTATGTTTCTTCTTACGAATACGTATAAGCAACAGTAATATTACTATAATCATTATTATAATTATTAAAACATATAACCAATTAAAACCTTCTTGTTCCACAACACCTTCATTAACGTTTAATACGGAACCTTTTTCGAAACTTAATTTATTGTTATAAAGTATCCTTCCAGAAATAAAGTATTGACCATATTGTTTCGGAGTAAAGTATACAGTAATATTTCCTATCTGACCTGGAGCAATATCATAAAATTCTGAATCGATTGTTTCTATAATTTTATTTTCTGATACAACCACGCCTTTAAACTTAGCACTCACTGTGCGTTGACCGGTATTCTTGAACGTGGCTATTATGGGAACAACTTCACCAACTTTTGCCCAAGGTTTATTGTCTATACGTATAAATTCTCCAGAGTCTACAATTGTACCTTTATCATAAACATTAAAAGTTGTTAATTGACTGTTTCCACAAGGAGAAACTGTAACATACGCCCAGTATTGTCCTATTCTTAGAGTATTAGTAAAAGTATTAGAGAATGCCTGATTTGTTGTCGGAAGCACTTCCATATTATTAAAGTCTAACTGTTTAGTTAACAAAAGCTTTGTTTGATCTTGATTCCATATATCTATGCTTGCTGTAGGTCTAACACGAATATTTCCGCCATTAGACACGGTCATGTAATATTCTAAAGGATTGCCCACTTCTGTGTCTTTAATGATTATTCCTCCTCCACTACAGGATAAAAATTCTGTTCCTGTAACTGTAACAGTCACGCGTATCATGAACGCGGCTTGTAATTGTGAACCGTATTGTCCTTCAGGTTTATTAAGAGCACCAGTAATAAGTCTAACGTCTCCAGTATATGTTCCCGAAGGAGTATCTGCAGGAGGTTTGATTAACACACGAATTGTTTGATAATTAGCATTGCTAATATATATAGTAGTATTAGGAGAATTTAAATCTGGATCTACAGATATCCAGTTTGCAATATCGCCAAGCACTTCATATGATAAAGGTATGTCGAAAGGAGCATCCGTAGAAACATACAATACATCTTCAGCATAACCTCCTTTTAGAACATTATCATAATTTAGAATTGCTTTAGTAACAGATATTCCTACAGCATTTACAAGAACCGGACTAATTAATACCACAAGAACTATAGATAATAACATTAACAACGATTTATTTCTGAAAATAGATTTTTTTCTCATATTAATCATGATGCTACAGCTGTGAATATAATGTTACCAGTGCAATTACCTCCTGGAGCATTAGCTGAACTAACAAATAATTGCCAATATGTTGCATTTGTTATTATTGTTTCATTAATCTGTTTTGATAATGTGAGATTCGGAAGCATCTGCGGACTGCTACTTAAAGGAGTCATTGAACCCCAATCAACGTCTGATGTTGCAAATCTTTGATTGTTAACAGTAATATTCCCGCCAAGACTGCAATTCATTGCTAAACCGTCACTCCTTTTAGCACCATAACCTTCAACAGTAACGTTTATTCCCATATTTCCTAAGTTTGTTACATTAGCCGTAACGTTCCCGGTGTATTCTTCAGCGGCAACATTACCAAAATCAATACCGTCAGTAACGTTTAAAGCATAAACTGGTACAAAATTTCTTGAACCATTACCATAACCCGTGGCATTCATTGTATCCTGAACCGTAACATTACAACCCCACGTACCATTATTAGCATAATATATTATTGTGAAATTACACAAATAATTAACATAGAATCCTACACCATTACCGCTATCTGTACAATTAGTATTAGTATAATGAGAATTATTGTTATCAGTAGCATTACTGGTCGATGTTGCTACGTGCCATAATGTTGCGTTAACATAAACTATATCATTGTAATTATTCCAATCTCTTAAAGAAGCGTTACAAGTAATAGTTTTATATCCACCAGCCACCAATGTTATGTTAGGCAAAGAAGTGTTTAAAGGATCTAAAATAGTCACATTAACTACTTCAGGTCGAGAATTTGTAACATTTACGTGAGTCCAAACTGTGACATTCTTATAATTTTGACCGACAATATTCGGAGCTATGCCTATAGGTAACAATATTATAATTGCCCCAATCAAACTCAATACTATAAGTATTAAAAATACCTTATTATTCAAAATCACCCACTCCCCGTTAAATTCTTGATTAAATCATTTATATAGTTTGTCATATTGATAATGTATTATGACAAAATGTATCGATAATACGCGTATAATTACGTGTATAATTACCACAATCACGATGCTTCAGCACTAAATATAATATACCCTCCACATAATCTGTTAGCAATACCTGGATCAGGATCTATCTGCCAATATGTAGTATTGAAAACTTGAGTAGCATTAATCTGTTTGGAAATTTTTAAATTCAAAAGTTGAATTGAACCATTCATAGGTGTTTTCTGATTATAAGTTGCAGTACTATTTGTGGAAAATTTTGTACGATTTATAGTGATGTTTGTTCCGTCGCTACAGTTCATGCTGACGTTATCCCCAATAAATACAGCATATCCTTGAATAGTAATGTTAACAGCCATGTTACCAAAATTAGTTATGTTAGCAGTAATATTATTTGAGGGAAATCCTGATGCAACATCTGCAAATTCTACACCATCAGTTATATTTACCGCGTATAGTGGTTGAATAATATTAGAAACATTAGATGAAGTATTTACGGAATAATTATTTACAACAGTAACATTACAATTCCACGTTCCATTATTCGCATAGTATAATGGATAAAAACCGCAAGTAAAAGTTTTGTTTATGGAAGTGTTCGCTGTTAATGAACAAGAATTATTAGAATAATGTACATTATTATTATCAGGATCCGTACTTTTGTTAAGATAATAATAGAATGTTCCTGAAGCGTTGGCTAAATTATCTACACCCTCAGGATCCTAGGCTATAACACTACAATTAACAAATCGTGTTGAGCCTGCGTTGAGCATTATTTCACCACCAGGAGCTAGACCGTCATCTAATGTTAATAAATTAATTACGGGAGTTATACGTATTGTGATATTAAAAATGCCTGAAGTAGAATTAACATTATTACTGTCATTACACCATACACTCCAATTATGCTGACCGTTAGTTAATACATAAGTAAAATTCTGATTAGCGGTTTCGTTTATTGGTCCAGTAACGTTAATTACTCGAACAGTATCAATTATTAACGAACAACTAGTTACGTTACCATAACTATCTGTAACATTGTAAATAAAAGTAATATTTCTCGAAGTAGTATTTAATGTATTATTTTGGGGATTTACAAGAGTAATATTTGGAGGATAATCTATTGTTAAGTTTCTTGCGCCAGTATCGTTTTGGTTTCCGGCCCAATCCTCAGTAAATATTTTATAAGTATAGAATCCTTCTCCAAAAGAAGTACTATTAGACCAATTCCTATCTAAGCCATTAACAGAATAGTTTGTTCCATTTAATTCTAGAGTTACGTATGGAACATATTCATTAACAGTTAAATTAATTCTGAAAGTTCCGTTATTCCATATCAATCCACTTTCATTTGGAGTAACCATATTAATACTAGGAAGTCTAACGTCTCTACGGAAATCAAATGAATATGATTCGAATGTTGATACACTGGTAGTGGTACTAATTATATTATTACCATAATTAGTATAATTTTGTGTTGTTCCATTATATCTAAATGAACCTAAAGTAATCCCGCTGTTAAGTCTGAATCCTAGAAATTTAACAATTTCTGAAGAAGTAGGATTTCTAAATAATGTTAGCCAAGCTCCTGTTGCAGCATATGAAGTTATAGTTTGAATTCCATTAGCAGCCAAACATTGAGGATTACATATTCTTGTACTAAGATAATTTGTCGCAGCAGCACCATCAGTATCCCAAACTAATCTTCCTGTACTTCCTGTTGGAAGCCAAGAAAAATCAGCTACTCTAGTAGCAACAGCATCTACACCAGTATCAATATTCGAGATTACAACCCACGCAGCACCACTCCAATATGCAGTATTCAAGTCAGAACCACTATCAATATCAACTAATTGCAAGTCATCAGTTTGTGGATCAGCTTTTAACGTTAACCAACCAGCATCTGCACCTGTTGCACAGCTTTCATGAAGTCGGAACTTATCTACTTCGCAACGGCTTTAATTTTTGCGGCAACAGCAGCAGCTGCCGCCGGATGGATCTATAGCCTCCACGTCTCACCGGTCCATTCTGAGTCGGAC
>JANNSE010000007.1:0-2229 GCA_031402215.1 Candidatus Woesearchaeota archaeon
AAAAGGAGTTATTGGAAGACAACAAATATTCTTACGTTTCGAAAAGGTACAAAACGTATTTGTATATCAAGACTTATTAGATAGAATATTCGGATTATATAATGTTAGATTATCAACAGTAGGTAACGGTTCTATATCTATGTGTCAAATATCCGGATTAACAAAAGAAAACTCAGATAAACTAGTTCCACTTCTATTAAAAGCCGTAAAAGCAAATGGATAAGACGAAAAATTCTACCAATAGTAAGCGATACAATTATAAATATTAGTTACCGGATAAAAGAGTGAATAGAATAATATCCTATATAGATGAGATTATTGATAATCTAAAGAAAATTAAGAAATTAGAAGAAATAGATATTGTTGACTTAGAAAAATTTAGAAAGGTAACTCAAGAAAAAAAGCCCGTATTAGAAAAGATAGATTCAATGCAAATAAAGTTAAATCAGGAGAAAAAAGATCTTACTCTAGCAACTAATAGTAGTACAGCATCAAAATATGTTATAATAGCAAATATACAAAAAACAGAGAAAGAATTAGCTTGGCAACAGTCGATTCTTAAACAACTTGAACAAAGCGTGAATAGCGAAATACCGAAGATTGACAAAGCTTGTGTAGAGATAAAGAAAAGATTAGAAATAATAAAATCTGATTTAGACAACATAGAAAAGGCAAACACCCTACAAGAAATTCTAGTAGCTGTAGGTTACATCAGAGAATTTATCGCAGAAATAAACAAAATAATCGAAAGAGTAACAGCACGTTTACATGATGAGTTAAATAATTATAGTGCAGACGAACATGTGACCATGACAAAACAGATAAGTAATAAGATAACATATAATATAGACACATACAAAGAGTTAATTAAAGACGAGATACAAAAAATCGATAAAGATATCAAAAAGCTAGAAGAATTAGAAGTATTAGAAAAACACATAGATAAAAATAGAATAGTACTTTCGATGATGGGACTTGTTCCAGCAGGAATGACAGTCATTATAGACACAAATCAAATGGTGAAATTATACGAGGAATACAAAAATAAAACCGACAATATAAATCTACCATTGGAACATAAGTTACGATTATACTTAAACGTCGAAGGATTATCTCAGGTAAGATTCGTGATGCCTGAGGCAGTTATCAGAGAAGAAAAAGGAATAGCGAAAGAAGGCATTATAGGAATAGGTTTTGCAACGTACGTTTCTAAAATTCTAAAAACAGAAATTTTTAACACAAGTGAGGAAGAAAAAAACTCTCAACTTGCAAATGAAATAATACAAATATGGTTAAAGACCATAAAAGCTAAAGATAAAGTTCAAGAAATTTCTAGAATGCAAATAAGCTCAGAAGAAAAACAAAAGAACCCATACAATGAGGCTATAAAGTACTTCCTTAAAACGGCGGATTTTGAGATATGCCATCATGTACTAAAGAACAATTTGTCAGCCACAATACTGACTGAAGATACAGACATTATAGAAATTCTTAGCAAAATGTCCAAAGGTCAAAGGATAAAATTTGTTAAAATAGCAGAGTTAATTATGACTTAAATTATATTTTCTTAGAACAATACTTTTCATAAACGTCTCCAATTTCTGCGCAAAGTATAGAAGATAAAACGGGATTAGATTTACTCAATGCAAGTTCGTCCACAACATACCAAGGCACCGTAAATACTTGATTGTCAGACACCTTACCATAATATTTTATATCTCCTGGATTTGAAGAAAAAAACATAGCTCTATCAAATGTATCAAAACGTGATTTTTCGAAATTCTTTAATGCTAAATTAAGATTTAGAGTTGAACCTTTAACAAAAGTAGTATAATCTATTAAAGGTATGGATTCATACCCTGGATGCTTCTTTTGAGTGCTTACATCTACAACTAAATCAAATTTGAAGTTTAATTCAGGCAAACACGCGTTTGGTTGCATAACAATATATCCTTCTCTAGTTAATTCTTCAAGAGGCACAATGTATGTAGGTACGATAAGCGGATTCAACCCATAGGGATGATTCATTTCATCTAAAATACTACGTGCAACATCTATCTTTGACTTTATATCCATACTCTAGAGAAAATAAAACAGCTTATAAATGTTACGATTATTATCACTTAGTAGTAGTGTTTTTACTTAAGGGTTATTTTAGAGAATCTTTATTAATTAAACACGTATTCTAAGATCATGATAAATGTTACAGTTATCTTAATCGAGCCAGAG
>JANNSE010000008.1:0-16091 GCA_031402215.1 Candidatus Woesearchaeota archaeon
CAAGTTCTGTTATCGGCCAGAGCACTTATTTATTTTTACAGTTAATAAGAAAAATTTTGGAGGAATGCCTTAAAATGAAGAGAAGTTCAAGACGATGGAAGAAGAAAGGCCAGATGAGATGGAAATGGCAGAGAAAGAGAATTAAGAAAGAGAAGCGTAAAAGAAACGCAAGAAAGTAAAATAAATAATTTTTTTATTTTATAATTATAACCATATTTTACCATAATATTTATATAGACTCTATTTCTGTACGTTTAGAGATGGCAAAGAAGTTAACTAAGGAAGAAACATTAGAAAGACAAAAAAAGTTAGAACAAATTAAAGAGACTTCTGAAAAAGTATTCAATGTATTGTTTGTTGAAGACGAGCTTTCATGGAAAGACATGATATATGCCCTGATTGAAGATCAGCACATGAATCCTTGGGATATTGATATTTCTTTATTATCACAAAAATTTCTAGAGATGTTAAGAAAATTAAAGGAATTAGATTTTCGTATCAGTGGAAAAATGGTATTAGCATCAGCAGTATTACTAAAAATGAAATCAGATGTATTAATCGATGAAGACATCGCGCATTTTGATGAAATGATGAATGGTACTGAAGAAAACATGCCGTTAGATGATGCTGGAAGACCTGTCTTTGATGCTAGTGGAAGACCGCAACTTTATCCTAGGACTCCACAACCAAGACAAAGAAAAGTCTCCGTATTTGACCTAGTACAAGCGTTAGAGAAAGCATTAGAAGTAGAGAACAGGCGTCAAAAGTTTAAACCTAACACTAAAAAACTTGTATTAAAGATTCCTGAGAAACATTTTGATTTGGGAAAGAGTATGGTTCACGTTTATGATAAGGTTGAAACACATTACCAAAATAAGAAAAATAAAGATAGAACATTAACTTTTGAGGAATTAGTTGTAGGCGGGTCAAAACAAGATAAAGTCCTAACATTCGTACCATTATTACATTTAGATAATCTACGTAAAGTAGATTTAGAACAGGACAAACATTTCGATCAAATATCAGTAAAGATGGCAAGACCAAGAGAAACAGTGCCTGAGCCTGAAGAAGTAAGCGTAAATAATACAGAAAATATTGAAGTAAAAAATTAATTTCTTAACGTATAGATTCTAAAGATATTTCTTCAATAACTTTATAAACAATCTTTTGTTCTTTAAAATTATGGTTGGGAGCAAAAGTAAGAGGAGACACGTATTGGTCACGAATCTAAATAGTAATCCAAATGTAGGACTATACGGATATGCTACAGATAAATATTGTTTATTAGGAACTGAAGTTCCAGATGATATTGCTGATGAGATTAGTGAAGTTCTAGATGTACCTGTAATTAGAATGAATATTGCTGGAACATCATTACTGGGTGTGTTCTTGAACGGTAACAATAAATGCTTATTAGTTCCAAAAATAGCTTTTCAAAATGAATTAGATATCTTAGATAAAAATAAGATAAAATATAAATTAATAGAAACCAAATTTACATGCCTTGGCAATAATATAATTTGCAACGATAAGGGTTGCTTAGTAAGTAACGAATACGGTGAAAAAGAAGTAAAAGCAATCAAAGATGCACTAAAGATAGATGTTGTTAAAGCAGAAATTGCTGAGCTAAACACATTAGGAAGTCTTGCAGTTCATACAAAAAAAGGATTACTTTGTCATCATGAAGTATTAGAGCATGAAGCTGAATTATTAAGAAAAATTCTAAAAGTTGAGATTTTTACGGGTACAGTAAATATGGGTGTACCATTTATTGGCTCAGGAATAATATGTAACAATAAAGGATTTGTTATCGGAGACGCTTCGGGCGGACCTGAGATTGTGAATGCTGATGAAGCATTAGGATTCATTGGTAGATAAATTACTTAGTCAAACCAGTAGGATGTTAGGGGTGAGAGATAGACTAAACATCAAAGGTGAATAAAATGAAACTAAGATTAATATCTGGCTCCACTAACTTACCATTGGCTGAAGGCATAGCCATGCATTTAGGCGTACCTTTAACAAAGAGAATAATCAAAAGATTTGCTAATGAAGAAATTTACATTCAAATAAGTGAAAATGTGCGTGGAGATGATGTGTTTGTTATACAAAGTATAAGCACGCCAGTCAATGATTCACTTATGGAATTATTAATTTTAATTGATGCATTAAAGAGAGCTAGTGCTAATAGAATCATTGCTGTAATAACACATTATGGTTATGCTAGACAAGATAGAAAGGCAGAAGCTAGAGAACCAATCACAGCAAAACTCGTTGCAGATATGTTAACTGTTGCCGGCGCAAGTCGAGTATTAGCAGTAGATTTACACGCACCACAATTACAAGGATTTTTTAACATTCCTGTAGACGAAATTTCTGCAGTACCATTGTTTGCAAAATATTTTGCAGAAAAAAGTATTAGCGACGGAGTTGTTGTAAGTCCTGATAGTGGCGGAGTAAAAAGAGCAAGATTCCTGGCCAAAAGACTCAACATGCCAATAGCAATAATTGATAAGAGACGTACAGCTCACAATGAAGCTGAAGTAGTGAATGTTGTTGGAGATATAGAAGGAAAAACAGCAATATTAATAGATGATATCATAGATACAGGAACAAGCATCATAAAGGCTGCAGATGAATTATCAAAAACAGCTAAGGAAGTATATATATGTGCAACACATCCTGTATTCAGCAATGGATGTAGTGAAAAACTAGAAAATTGTAAAGCAAAAGAAATTGTAGTTTCGAACACCATACCATTAAATTGTTACAACGATAAAATAAAAGTTATAAACATGGCAAAATTCATGTCAGATGTAATAAATAATATTCATAATAACAAATCAGTAAGCGAATTGTTTAATTGAGTAACAAATCAATTGAATAAATGTTTGTAGGAGGAGAAATGAATCAAGACAAGTATCAACAAATGCAAGTATTAGACTATCAAATAAAACAATTGCAAAAAGTCATGGAGAATATCGATGCACAACTACTAGAGATGAGTAATACTAAAGAAGCTCTAACAGAATTCGAAAAATTACACACTAACGCGGAAATATTATTTCCAGTCGCTAACGGAATATTTGCAAAAGGAAAAATTTCAGATAGTAAATTATTAAGTATAAACATAGGAAGCAATGTCGTTGTTGAAAAAAGTGTTGCTGAAACAATTAAGATGATGGATACTCAAGCAAGAGATATTGAAAACTATAAAAAAGAAGTTTTAGTACAATTACAAAAATTCATAGACACTATGAATGATTTGCAAGAGGCGCAATAAGTATATAATTAAAAGAGATAAAATAAAAGAGTGATATTATGTTTGGATTCTTAAAAGACAAATTAAAAGGCGCATTGGGAAAACTTACTAAAGAAGTAGAGAAAGATGCAACTGTAGAAAAGAAGGAAGTATTAGTAGAGAAAAAAGCTTCTAAAGAAGAGAAAATTGAGAAAAATGTAGATAAGAGCACAGTTAAAAAGGAACATGTAGAAACTCCAAAAGTAGAAGTTCAAGAAAAAGTGAGAGAGATAGAGGAACCAAAAAAGAAAGGATTCTTCCAAAAAATATTCGGAAAAAAAGATGAAGAAGAAATAATTCAAGAGAAAGAAGAATTATTAGTTAGAGCTGAAACCACATTCCAAGAACCAGTACACAAAACAAAGGTCAAGGCAGAGAAGAAAGTACAAAAAGAAGAAAAAATAGCGAAGCCAAAAATAGAACCAAAAATTATTCCAAAAAAAGAAGAAATAATCGAGGAAAAAGAAATAATTGTAGAGGAAATAAAACCGGTTGCTAAACATGTTGAAGTAGAAATACCATTAATTCACGATCCAAAACATCAACCAGAACCAATCGTAGAACAGATTAAACCAGAAGTTAAAAAAGTTGAGCCGAAAATTACTCCAACTGTCGCTCCTATTATTCAAAAGCCTCAACCACATCACCAAGTTGTAGAGGAAGAACGTTCGAAAAAAGTAGTTGAACACAAAGAAGAAGAACCAAAAGGATTCTTTACTAAAATTACTGAAACATTCACAAAGATTCAAATTAGCGAGGAGAAATTCGAAGAATTATTCTGGGAATTAGAAGTAGTATTACTAGAGAATAACGTAGCCGTCGAGGTTATTGATAAAATCAAGAGAGACTTGAAAAAAGAATTGATGAATGGCAAAGTTTCAAGAAGAGGAGTAGAAGATTTAATCCTATCAACTCTACGTCAATCTATAACAGAATTATTTGATGTTGAAAAAATTGATTTAATAAACAATATAAAAAAGAAGCGAGAAACAGGTAAACCATATATTGTTGCTATAATAGGAGTTAATGGTGCAGGAAAAACAACAAGCATAGCAAAATTAACACATAAATTTCAAAAAGAAGGCTTAAGCGTTGTATTAGCAGCTTCAGATACATTTAGAGCTGCAGCCATACAACAATTGGAAGAACACGCAAATAAACTTAATGTAAAAATGGTCAAACACGATTATAATTCTGATCCTGCAGCAGTTGCATTTGATGCAATAAAATATGCTGAAGCAAAAAATATTGATGTTGTTATGATTGATACAGCAGGAAGATTACACTCTAACACTAACTTAATGAGAGAACTTGAGAAAGTTATAAGAGTATGTCAGCCAGACATCAAAATATTTGTTGGTGAAAGCATTACTGGAAATGATTGTGTTGAGCAAGCAAAAGAATTCGATAAGGCAGTAGGAATTGATGCAATAATACTTGCAAAAGCAGACGTCGATGACAAGGGCGGAGCAGCCATCTCAGTCTCATACATATTACAACGACCAATATTATATCTTGGAACAGGTCAAACTTATGATGACTTGAAAGAATTTGATTCAAAATTAATTCTTGAAAGTTTAGAACTTTAATCTAATCTATCAAATTACTTTCTTTAATTTTTGTTTTTCTTGCTTGATATATCGCCTGTTTGCCAATCTTTTAGAATCATTTTCGCTGCACGTATAACATCTGGTTTTGAACCTTTCTTAACCATGTTTCGTACTATAGCAATATTTTCAAGAG
Organism: Candidatus Woesearchaeota archaeon; assembly: GCA_031402215.1. GTDB lineage: Archaea > Nanobdellota > Nanobdellia > Woesearchaeales > UBA9642 > UBA9642. The sequence continues at coordinate 5,045 of JANNSE010000008.1, forward strand.
TTTGTTCCTTATCAGTTATTGTTTCAACACCATAACATTTCTCGATAACTCCTGGAAACATGTGCATTAAACTTACTGCAACATAATCAGGTTCTTTCTCTTTGCTGTGATCTATAGTGCCTATTACATTATGTTTAAAATCATTTTTTTCTTTATACGGAATAACTCCCGGAGTATCTAATAAAATAATTCTACTCGTTCTAACTTTTTGAATATGCTTAGTATAACCACTAATACTGCTAGTTTTAGCAGAACCCTTTCCTTTTAGTGCATTTATTAAAGAAGATTTACCAACATTAGGATATCCGAGCACTCCTACTCTAACTTTAGTATCTATATTTAATCTACCTGCTGTTCGCAATATTTTCTCTCGAAGCATCACTGTTCCAAGATGATGTTTTGCAGATATGAATATAGAATTTGGGATAAAACGTTTGTATTGTTCAAGAATTGGTTTGTCTACTAAATCACATTTGTTTAATACAAAAATTAATGGTTTTCCAGAAGCGGCTACTTTATCCTCTATTTCTAGATTACGCGTTCCCTGTGCCATTCTAGCATCTAGAACTAATAATAATATGTCTGAACCTTGTATTACTCTATTAACCATATTCCAGAAAGTTCTCATAATAGATAGAGTTTGATTGTATATAAAAAGCAGATTATTTGCACGTACAACCTATACCTGTTCTACATGTGCCTCTACATCTACATTTAGACTCAGATATTAATGAGTTATAATCTCTAGACGCGACACTAGATCCAGACACCGCACCATAATTAGAACTATTCAAATAAGCTACAAACCCAACAGGAGCAGACTTTTCGTAATTAGAGGTATTTCTAGTATACATGATATATGTGAACAAAACATTATTTTTAAATTTTCTTGAGTAGTGCTATTCAGACACTAAAAAAGCACAACTCAAAAGCATAATCGTGTCAAAATAAACACTGGTCACCCTTGCATAACACTTATAAATAATATTCCGTTCCGTAATAATTATTCTGAGAGAACTATACTGGAGAAGTATAGAGAAACCATATGATATCATTCATGGATAAGCCGTACTCGGATGATGAAACGTTTAATGTACTTTGTCCACTAGTTAGAAATTGGTTTAAAGATAAATTCAAAGAGTTCTCTCCACCACAAAAATTCTCCATAATGAATATTCACAGTAGAGAAAATACCCTCATTAGTTCTCCTACAGGTTCTGGAAAAACACTTTCTGCATTTACAGCAATATTGAACGAATTAATACAATTATCTGGCAAAGGATTAATTGAAAACAAAGTATACTGCGTATATATTAGTCCACTAAAAGCTTTAGCTAATGATATTGAAAAAAACTTAGATAAACCATTAGAAGAAATTAAGGCGTATGCAGAAAAGATGGCTAAAGGATCCTCAGATAAAATAGACATAAGAGTGTCAATTAGAACAGGAGACACTAGTACATCAGAAAAAGCAGGCATGTTAAAAAAAGTTCCACACATTATGATAACTACGCCTGAGAGTTTAGGCATCATGCTTACAAGTCCGAAACTTAGAGAGAAATTTCTAAATGTAGAATGGGTAATTATAGATGAAATACATGCAATTGCATCAAGCAAACGTGGAACACAATTATCATTAGGAATAGAAAGACTTGCTGCACTCGCAAAGAAACATAATCCTCACCACGAATTTACACGTATAGGTTTAAGTGCGACTGTTTCTCCACTAGAAAAAATTGCGCAATTCTTAGTTGGCATGGAGAACGCGGACTTAGAAAAATTCAGACCGTGTAAAATTATTGATGTACAAAATATTAAGAAAATGGATTTAAAAGTTTTAAGCCCAGTTCCGAATCTTATCGAATCTGATTATAAGACAACACACGAAAGAATGTATGAATTGTTAGATAAATTAATACAAGACCACAAAACGACATTAATATTTACAAATACGAGAAGCGCAACAGAAAGAGTTGTACACCATTTGAAAGATAAATTCCCAAGAAATTATGTTAAACTTAACGAGGATGGAACAAAAGATTTAAGCGGTGGAGACGAAGAGATTAATGAAAGATCATACATTGGAGCACATCATTCTAGTTTAAGTAAAGATCATAGATTGAATATTGAAAATAGATTAAAAGAAGGTAAATTAAAGTGTGTAGTATCTTCGACAAGTTTAGAACTTGGAATCGATATAGGATACATAGATTTAGTCATATTACTAGGGAGTCCAAAGAGTGTTGCTAGAGCGTTACAACGTATTGGAAGAAGCGGACACAAACTCCACGATATAAGCAAGGGAAGAATAATAGTTCTTGATCGTGATGATTTAGTAGAATGTTCAGTATTGCTAAAAGCAGCTATAGAGCATAAGATTGACAAAGTAAATATTCCCGAAAATTGTTTAGACGTATTAGCACAAGAAATATTTGGAATGGCCGTAGAAGAATCCAGAAGTTTGGATGAAGTATATGGAATTGTTAAGAGCAGTTATCCATATAGAAATCTAGATAGAAAAGATTTCATTGAAGTCATAAGATACTTAACAGGACAGTATGTATCGTTAGAAGATAGAAACGTATATGCTAAAATATGGTACGATGAAAGTAATGGAATGATTGGTAAAAAAGGAAAAATGGCTCGCGTATTATATATGACTAATATAGGCACTATTCCTGATGAATCATTTATTAAAGTAAAACTTCAAGGACACACCGAGGATACAGCATTTATTGGTAAAATTGATGAAAACTTCTTAGAAAGATTAAAACGTGGAGACGTGTTTGTATTAGGTGGAAACACATACGAATTTTTATACGCGCAAGGCATGACTGCATTCGTTAAAGGTTCCGTTAATAGACCTCCTACTGTTCCTAGTTGGGCTTCAGAAACATTACCACTATCGTTTGATCTGGCGTTAGAAATACAAAAATTCAGAAGATTAATGAATGACTATTTTGAAAAAAATTCATCTAGAGAAGAAATAATTGAGTTCATCAACAAATACTTGTACGTAGATAGTTATGGTGCTGATGCAATATACGAATATTTCCATGATCAATACCATTACTCATTAATACCGCACGATAAAAGAATAACAATAGAATATTTTACAGAGGGTTCAAAAAAATATATTATATTCCACACATTGTATGGTAGAAGAGTTAATGACGTACTATCTAGAATATTAGGATTAATAATTAGTAGAATACAACATAAGGATGTTGAAATAAATATTAACGATAACGGATTCTACATTTTAACTGAAGACAGTATTCAAGCTGCACGAGCATTTAATTTAATAAAATCTAAAGACTTAAGAAAAATTTCAGAAATGTCACTCGATAAAACTGAAGTGTTAGCAAGAAGATTCAGACATTGTGCTACAAGGGCATTAATGATTTTAAGAACATATAGAGGCAATAGAAAAAGTGTTGGGAAACAACAAATGTCCTCTAGACTATTAATCAATTCTGTTAGAAGAATATCTGAAGACTTCCCAATATTAAAAGAAGCGCGTAGAGAAATACTTGAAGATTTAATGGATATTAAAAGTTCTGAAAAAGTTATAGAAAGTATAGAGCATAAACGCATTACTATCACAGAAATCCAAACAGACATGCCAAGTCCGTTTGCGTTTAACATTATTACAATGGGTTATACCGATATAATGAAGATGGAAGATAAAGCAACATTCTTACGTAGAATGCACGACATGGTAAAAGCAAAAATTTCACTCGACGCAGGTAAGAAAATGACTCGAGAAGAAAAAGATAAAATGAAAGTCGATAAAAAAATGTTTAATTATGATCATTTTTGGGGCGAACAAGAAAAAATCATGGAAAGTGAGAAAGATTTGGAAACAGAAAAATTAAAAGTTATGGCGTGGAACCTGAAACATGTTCCTTTCCCTATCCGAGAACATATTGTTGAAATAATCGACGGTAAAAAAAATATTCGTGAAGATTTTATCGAAGCAATTAAGAAATATAAAAAAGAAATTGATGAAAATTGGCCTGAAGAGTTACGTACATTTGTATTTAATAAATTAATAGAGTTAAAAGAGATTGATTCCGAATATCTGAAGAAAGAATTTACAGATAATAAAGAAAGTGAAGTTAAAGAGAATAAAACTAAAAAACATAAAGAAAAGAAAGAAAAATAATCATTTCAAAAAAACTTACCATCTATCTATTGACTGTTTTGCAGCCTCATGCCATTTCTCAATGGCGGTGTGAATACGTTTTTTCAAAATCTCTTTGCCTTTAATCTTGTATACAAAAATGTATCCACCATTATCTAGATTTTCTTGAAATCTCTCGACTAAATCATTATCGACAAATCGTTTCAAAATCTTTTGTAGTGTAGTTCTATCTAAATTCAGTTTTTTAGATAAATCTTTAAGTGAAACATGTTCGCTATGAAGCAGGACTTCAAATACTTTGTACTCTGATTTCTTTAATCCCAGACTACAAGCAATTATGTCTTGAACATCTATTTTCTTACATGCGAATTCCATAATATCACCTCTTGATTTATTTCAAGTCAGACAAAGTCAGACATTTTGATTCAATTACTTTAACGAATTTACTGCATTCATTATTTTTGCTTTCATAACTGGCTTAGGAGCAAATCCTACTATTCTATCGACTTCTTTACCATTTTTGAAAAATATCATGCAAGGAATTCCTTGAACATTATTTGATTCTGTAAGTTCAGGATATGTTTCTGTATTTAACTTGGCGAATTTTAATTTACCATCAAAATCTTTATCATTAGATAAATCTTCTAATACAGGTCCAAGCATTTTACATGGCCCACACCAATCTGCATAAAAATCTACAAGTACTGGTGTTTTACTTGCTAATACATCACTCTTAAATGTTTTGTCTGTTAATACTATCATACTAATCCCTCCAATTATTTTCTCAATATTTCTCAAAAGAAATATTGTGCGTCAAATGACACTAGTGGTAGTGAAATCACACTTCTTTATATATGTTATGAAGAAGTGAATTAATACTAAAGAAAAAAGCACACCATAAAGAAATAGCTTAAAAATTTAATAACTATACAAATACATCTTCGTCGAAATCATCATTCTTATGATTATCATCTTCTTTTTTTCTATGGAATATTCTTATATCGCGTCTAGCAGGAATAGGTTCATCATCTGCAAAACTATCTTCCTCAAGCGCAATATTCAGATCATCATCGTCTCTAGGCATAATACTCAATGAGAATACGGCTTTAAAAATATTATTGTTTTAAAACTTACAAGAAGTAAAAAAGTAAAACAAAGCTCAGACAAAGAATAGAACATGTACTATAAAATCTTAGTAACGTGCATCTCTACTTCTTGTCTATCATCTTCTGCTTCATCGTCGTCACGCATCTCGCTGATAACGTCTCGAGCTTCCTTAATTTTATGAAGAGCAACAGAATATTTTTTTTCTTCCAATGCTTCCTCTGCCTCAGACAACATCTCATCTATGCAGAGTACAGAATCCAACAGCTCTTCGCCATCTACCATAAAGAAAAAATTTGAATGAGTTTATTTGCTCATTCCTAATATTTTATACATTCCTGTGCCACACTTCTTGCACTTTCCCTTTAAAGCCTTTCGACCATTCTTCATAGTTGTTTCCTTAGAATCAATCATTTCAGCCTTAGCCTTACATTTTACACAATATCCTTCTGCCATAATTTCACCTTCCTATTTTTTACCGAAGTAAAACATCTTGTCTATTGCGACATCCTGACTTTGAAAATTACCTGTACGTTGATTTGCAGTGTATTCATCCTTATGCACGTGACCCTCTATATTATTCTCTTGTCTATGCTCTGGAACAGCTTCACGTTGTGCTGGTTTTTCATCAATACTAGTCTCGACCTTAACTTCAACTCGCGGTTCAGATCTTGCAAGTGCAAGCTTGTCTTGTTTTGATTTAACTTCAGTTATTCTAGCATCTAAATCATTTAATGCTCTAATAATCTCGTTCATCTTAGTCGTTAATACTTCTACAGCATCACTAACTTTTGCTAATTTTCTATCATTGTAAGCTACATTATCATTATTATCATTAACCATGTTCTCATCCTTTGCCATCCTATCATGTTGACTGTTCTTAATTAATCCGCTCTTAACGTGTTCGTCTAACTCATCACTACCATAAATTTGATTAGCTTGTTTTATTGCATCGAAACTCGATTCTGCGAATCCATGCTGCTTCAACTCTTTTGTTAAGTCGTTTATTCTCCGCATGCGCTCAATAGAATCCATCATAATCACCTAAAAACTCGAAACATAAAATTTCATTACTTTTAATATTTTATAATACTGAGCACGCTTATTTATAAAAGTTATGTTTTTACACTACATCATAATAGAAAAAAGGCTAAAAACGAGCACAAAAAGAGGGAAAGAGGCCGAAATATAGTAAATTTAGATAAAGTCTTACTTTTTAGGCTTGATATTAAACACAGTTATTTCAGTATGCGAGCCAAGCCTCATTGGCGGTCCCCACGTGCCTGTACCAGAATTTACATATAACATGAAATGTTCATTACCAGGAATTCTATGAATACCGTGCATAACATTACCTTCTATAAATACCAGATACGTGAATGGCCATATTTGTCCTGCATGCGTATGTCCGCTTAACATAAGATTAACATATTTGCCTGCATCCTTCCAACCAATTGGCCTGTGATTCATTAATATAGAATATCTCTTGCTTAGATTGTTCTCCATGTTTAATGCGTATAACATTGCACCAACGTTTTTAGCGTCTCTAGTATCGTCTAAACCTATTATATTTACGCCTTTATATTCTACTAACTCGTTACGTAACCATCTAACTTTAGTATCTTTCAATAACTTTTCAACTATATTTAGATTAGAATAATAATCATGATTACCGCTAGAGAAATATACTGGAGACTTAACATCATTCAATGCGGCGAGCATATTCTTATCGTAAGCATATCTTCCATCAAAAAGATCTCCTGTAATAAGCACCACATCAGGATTGACGGAATTAACCTTGTCTACAACACGTCTTAGATATGTTCCAGAATTTATTGGACCTAGATGAACATCAGATATTTGTACTACGCGTAAGCTCACATTTTTATCTGTATATACATTCAATTCTTTAACTTTAAAATTGTATGCATTAACAATGCTATACACTGTAACGAGCAAAACCACGCACAATATGATTAACCCCGTTAACACGGTTGTTATGGGTGTAAACTTATTTATTATGAAATAAATGAACAATGCGCAAAACATTAAAAATAACACACCCATCCATACCGATGCAAAGATGTATATTGCCTTAAACACGCTATTATTCGATTTTATTTCTAAACCTGCACCAATGAGATAAGATAAAGCAAGCACACCTAGCAATACGTAAAATATTGCATTTTTCTCAATGTGAAACAGCTTATAGAATTGTGATAATACAAAATAATTAAGCATAGTATAGACAACAATGTATATTATAAAGAACAATGCAAATCCTATACGCTCATCCATTAACTTCACCTTAGTAGATTGTAACATATTCTCTTTCTTTCCTTACCTTTATTTTCAATACCTAATATATTAATCTTTCCAATCTCATTAAGAGATTTCACATGAGTACCGCCATCGGCTTGAATATCTAATCCAACAATTTCAGTAATCCTAAGCACGGGTATGTCTGGAGGCAGTGCGCCTGCAAGTTTTATTATTCCAGGAATCTTAAGTGCTTCCTCACGCGGTAAAAAATAATTCTTAACTTCGAGATCTTTTGATATAATCTTATTTGCTTCATGAATATATTCTTGAACCTTATCCATACTAAATTCAGGCATGTTAAAATCAATTCTGCTCTTATCAACACCAAGCTCATTTCCAGTAACCATAATTTTACCATCACGATATAAGACTGCATCAATAAGATGACCTGCTGTATGCATTCGCATTAACATGTGTCTTCTTTCCCAATCTATCTTACCATGAACGTGCTGACCAATTTTTAATAAGGGTTTATTTTCAAAATCAATTTTATGTAATACTCTTCCTTCGCGTTTGATGACCTCAATAACAGTATACATTATGCCTTCATGCGCAAGTATGCCTGTATCTGATGCTTGTCCTCCACCTCGCGGATAGAATACGGTTTGATCAAGCACAACATATTGTTCTTCTAATATATCTATAACACAAGCTGTAAATTCTTTCTGATACGAATCATCCAAATATAATAATTTTGTTTCAGTTGTCTCAGCCATCAGTTCACCACAAATATCATTTAAACACGTGTCCCGTCTTTATTGACCACAACACCAAGTCAAGTTCATCAACATCATAATTGTATTTCTTAGCATATGCTTTAATTTTTTGTTCCATCTCAATATACTTCTTTGACGTACTTGGAGTATTGTTTGAGTCAAATACTTTTAATTCATGCATTAGATTAATAACGTGTCTATCAACTATGCATAAATCCCTATAACCTATGTTACGCAAGAAGTGACTCGCTTCCTTATAGCCTATGCCTTTTATGTGCTTAACAAGAAACTCTCTTGCAATGATGCTGTCTTTGTCAAGTTGCTTTAAGTTAACGATATACTGGCGCGCATTTATAATGTGTTTAGCTTTGTTGTTATGAAATCTTGTATTCTTTCGCAACAACTCGGCAAGCTCTGATTGTTTTAAGTTCAATAATTTATCAGCATGATTTTTGTTAATAATTTGTGCTACTTTCACAGCTTTGCTTTGAGGAGTACATATACAGAAGCACAATTCCAAGAATAAGTCTTTATCATTCAAGCGTTTCGCATTTAATGAAAATTCATTTAATCGTTTCTTAACTTCCTTCTGACGCGCTGCATAGTGTTCCTTAAGTTTCTTATGCGTTAACATAACCTGTGCTTGATTCTTAATACATATTAATCCTTAATAAATATTAGAATATTACCTCTACCCTTTTTTATTTTACGAATCTTTCCTTTACTTTCAAGATCAGTTATGATTAAACTTATTTTAGCTTCAGATAATGGAATCTCTTTACGCAAGTCTTTTTGAGTCGTACGCTTTTCCTTCTTGATTATGCTCAACACTTTATGCTCATATTCATCTAATGGTTTATCAGATGAATCTTCTTTGTGTGTAACTTCTTTATGTGTAACTTCATGCTTAACCGATTTTAAGGATTTAGCAACTTTAGCGCGCATGAATAAATAAAATCCTATAGCAAGTAATGCAAGTATAATTATCAATCCTACTAATACCGTAATCCATAATTTTTTTGTTGGCTCTGAAAAATCCGCTAGGCTTACGTTTATATCCGATTCGGTAAGTATGTCTTGTGGTAATTCCACTAAACTCTCTTCAAGTATTAAATCTAGAATATAAGTATCATTATCTGTTACTGTGATTGATTCAGTTGCTTTTGAAGTATTTGTGTGAGCGTACAAATCATATGTACCTGGTTTTACATTAAACGCGTACTCACCACTTTTTGACACAAGCAATTGTTTTGGCACAGTATTTATTTCAATTATAACATTAGACTCTGACTGCAATGCTAAATCATATACAGAACCAGTGATTGTAGCAGCACTGACTACTTCAAAACAAATTAAGACTAAAAACAACCACATAATGTTTTTAATCATATGCTTATTATGTTTATTACGCACAAACTCCCCCATTCAACCATACACAACACATCACTTTAAATAGTTTATTAATGTAAGAGAGTTTTCTAAGGAGATATATTGCTCTATAAAGCTTAAAAAAGCTATAAAAAGCTTATTTTCTAAACATAAAGCTTTATGAACCTTTAAATTCGGACTTGGATAAGTATGTTTATAAATAAAATAGTCTTTACTAAATTCAAGGCAAAAGATAATTGCTCAATAAATAATAACAGTAAATAAACACTAACAACAAAAGTGGTGTGAGGAGGGATAAAATGAATATAGGAAAATGGTTTGTAATGCTTGTCGCCATGCTTGCATTAACAGGAATGGTTATGGCAGAAGACAATAGTACGGATGATGCGGACGATAATGTGACACAAGGTCAAGCATTAAGCGTAAGATACGATCATCTAGTGTGTAAAGTACAATTTACTAATACACAGATTGATTTGCTAAAAGAATATGCATCAGTTGATCAAACTGCAAACAAGGATAAGTTGTTAACAGACTGATGGCCCAGCCGACCCCGACCGTCAACAGCTGCGTGCGCCCACTGCCCAGGCGCACTTCTGTGAAGAAGCCGCTGTCGTGGCCGAAGCCGACGATGGAGTGGAAGCCCACGGCGGTGTCGCGCCCGTCGAAGCCTGCAACCCGAGTGAGCACCACCGAGGGGCCGCCGCCGGCCAGAAACGTCCAGCCGTTGGCGCCGAGCGGATAGCCGTAGATCATGTCGACGCTGATGTTGGCGATGCGCAGTCCGTCGCCGGTCGCGCCGTCGATGCCCGGCCGAAGCCGAATCCCGCGACCGATGTCGCCGGTCTGGAAGAACACGCCGCCGAAGACCTGCTCGGGGTCGACCGCGAATCCGCCCTGGAAGCCGATGGCCGCCTGCGCCTGCGCAGGCGCGGTGCTGAGCATAAAGGCCCCGAGCGCAGCGAACAACGTGAGGGCGGCACGCCCTGGTCCCCAGCCCATCGTCCCTAGCCGCTGTTCCTGATGTCCTCGCAAGTGGACCATAAGCACCCCTTCCGTGAACCGCCTTCAAGTTGCGTTCCACAATCCAGACACGACGTCTTTCGAGGCAAGATACATCGATGCCCTGTCGTTTCCTCCTCATGGCTTTCGCGGGCGTGCTCGCGGCGTCCTCGACTGGCTTCGCCGCCGATGCGGTCACGGACCGAATCGGGGCGCTCACCAAGGGCTTTGCGGGTTCCGTCGTGCTGATCTGGGCGATCTCCCAGGTTATCCAAAGCGCCCTCGGCGCGGCGCAGCCGTAGTGCCCACACCCATCACGCTGCTCTACGAAGACGACGCGATGGTCGTGGTCGACAAGCCCGCGGGC
>JANNSE010000009.1:0-5473 GCA_031402215.1 Candidatus Woesearchaeota archaeon
TAGTGTGTAAAGTACAATTTACTAATACACAGATTGATTTGCTAAAAGAATATGCATCAGTTGATCAAACTGCAAACAAGGATAAGTTGTTAACAGACTTAACCACATTGAAAACATATTTGGATAACAATAACAGAGACAGTTTTGATAACTACACTGCAGAAACTTTCAGAACAGATATGCAGAAAGCAACACAAGACTTAAACTTAGCTAAGAAGAATTTTAAGCAATACAATTTGACTAATGAATCAAGAGCAGCATTCATAACAGAATTGAAAGAGGCTAAAGAAGTATACTCAGATTGTACTGATGACAAAGAAGTAAAGATGGCTAAAGTAATGGAAACACATATGAGAAACTGGAACAGACACTGGGGCAACATAGTTAACAAGATGGAAGAAAAGAATATAACTATGGCAGATGCAGAAGCATTACAAGCAGAAATCGCAGCAAGAAATGCTGAATTAAGCGCATTGATAGCATCAGGCAACATTACTAAGATAAGAGATTTCATGAAAGCATATCATGAAGATCAATTACACTATGCTGCAAGATTCGAGATTGCAAGATTAAAAGGATACAGAAACAAGCTTGAACCAGTAGCAGATAAGTATAATATGTCAGATAAACTTCATGACATTGATGAAAAAATAGCAAATGCAGAAAGAAATGCTCAACCTGGAAACAAATATGAAAAAGGAGAGTTCAAGGAAACATGGGATGACATTAAGGGAGCAGGAAAAGATATGCAAAACACTGCTAAGGAAATCAATGCTGAAAGAATGAAGGAAAGACAAGGAAAGATGGATGAAAGACAGCAAAAAATTGATGAAAAGCAAAGAGAAATACAAGAGAGAAGCGGTAGAAACCTTGAAAAATTAAACAGAAGCAACGATGATGTTGAAAACGAGAGTGAGGATTAAAATGAGAACCGGAACAACAATACTATTAATGGTACTTGCTCTAGGATTATTAGTTGCTGGATGTAGTAAGACTACTCCAACAGAAACCAACATCCAGACTCCAACAGACTCGGCTGTCGCAGGAGATATAGTTGTAGACACAACAACAGGCAATCCGGATATTGGCGCATTAGATGATACAGCAGTATCTGATGGATTACCACAATAGAAAATACGAGAAAAAAATATTTTTTATTTTTCTTTTTTAATTACTTTTTTCTTCTTTCAAGCTCAAATTGATAACCTTTAAGCACAAGGAAAGACTTTTCATGTATAAGCATCAATTCTTCTAAATCGTTAATTACAATATCGTTACCTTCTAAATAATATGATACATTCAAGCCTTTGATTCTAACCTTTTCAATATTTGGAAACTCATAAATAGTGTGCGGAAATTGATTCTGCTGATGAGGATTATTCACATTATATAATCCTATGACTGCAGTTTTGAATGCATTCTTGCTAACAGCAGGCTTTCTGCTAACTATAGCGCAAGTCGCTTTAACTTGTATTTCTTTTTCCTTAGGATTAGTTATGGTTTTCATAACACTAGTTATGATAATCATGTTTAAATATTTTCTTGTTTGAAGCGCGATTTGAAGTGTGAATAATCGCGAAGCCAAAAGCACAAATCCGTAACGTTTAAGAATGAACACACATGAACTCAAGCATGAATAATAAAAACATCAAATCGCTAAAGCCCGTTTATTGGACTATTGCAATAATATCATTAATCTGTTTAATATTCTCAATTGTAGTATATTTAGAAAAGACTCAATACTCGGTTAATCATAATAATATTTGCTCAGCAATTACAGGAACAAACGGATGCGAAGTAGTACAAACAAGCTCATACGGTAAGACTCTAGGTGTAGACAATCCAATATATGGAATAGTAGGATTTGTAGCATTAGGAATATTCGCAGTAATATTAACTAGAAGAGAAAATAAAATATTAACTTGGTTAACTATTGCTGGAGGAATAATCTCAAGCATTGTGGCAATAATATTCATATACCTTCAAGCATTTGTAATACATGCATATTGCTTATTCTGCATGATTGTAGATACGCTTTCTCTAGTGTTGTTAGGATTATCGATTTACCTATTAATCAAGATATTCAGGCACAAATAAATTTATATATTGCAGAATAGTCCGATTCTAAAGGGATTTAAGTGGCAACTAATTTAAAGAAGAAGGAAAAAGAAAACAGAGAAGATAGTCATATAGAATCAGAGTACATAGCACAGATTAATAATGCTCTTGAAAGAAATGAGACTGTAATAATTGCTGCAAACTGTGAAGTATCATACTTTGGTAAAGTTGAGAGTTACTTGCCTTCAGGAGATAGAATAATTATAATCAAAAACGACAAGACATTACTCGTACATCAACCAAGCGGTGTTAATCCAATAAATTATATGAAAGAGGGCACAGAAGCCAAAATCATGATTGAAAATGGCGAGATACTGCTTAAAGCCAAACACTTATTCTTAAAAGATTTCTTAGACGCAAAAATACATAGAATACACTTTGTAAATACTCATAAACTAGAAGATGGTGGAAACATAGAAGTTGTTGGAAGCGAGAGAGATATGAGCGACATGATATTTGAGAATCCATTGCTTATTGAGAAAGGATTCAAACCTTTTAGCCGTGAAGAGCATAATAAGTATGGTTTCGTAGATGTATTTGGAACTGACAAAGATGGCAAAATTGTGGTCATAGAATGTAAACGAGATAATGCTGACTTTAAAGCAGTACAACAATTACATAGATATATTCATAAAATATGTAAAAGCAAAGGTATAAAAGAAGAAAATATTCGAGGAATCATAGCAAGTCAAAAAATAAGCAGTAATGCTAAGGTTATGCTTGAAGAACTCGGATATAGCTTCGTAAGCGTTAGTCCACCAAAATATTTGGAGAGATACGATAAGAAACAAAAAAGACTAGGTGAATACTAAGATGACAGATGAAAATACTACAGACAAACCGCACATAGAATTAAACGTTTTTATTAAAAGATTAGGACTTGCAGCAACAGGCGGGCAAGCAAAAATGTTGATAAGAAGCGGAACAGTACTTCTAAACGGAACTCCAGAAACTCGCAACAAAAAGAAACTATTTGATAAAGATGTTGTTGAGATAGAAGGAAAAAAGTATGTTGTTAAGATTTAGAAATTTCTGAGAAATAAAAAATAAAAAGAATAAATTATTCTTCGAATACGTTATTCAATTGTTGTGTTACTCGAACAAACGTAGTACACTTGCTTAAATCCTTAAGTCTTGCAGCACCAACATAAGTACAAGCACTTCTAAGTCCTCCTAAAACTTCTTGTATCGTGTGCTCTACAGGACCTCTATGAGGAATTTCAACAGTTTTACCTTCACTCGCACGATATTCGGCTACACCACCGCTGTATTTATTCATAGCAGTATCGCTACTCATACCATAAAACTTCTTGAATTTTTTCCCGTCATGTTCAACTAGCTCTCCATCACTTTCATCATGACCTGCAAGCATTCCGCCCAGCATCACTAAGTCTGCACCCGCACCAAAAGCCTTAACAACATCTCCAGGAACAGTACAACCACCATCAGAACATATTAATGCACTTAATCCGTGAGCTGCATCTGCACATTCTATTATTGCAGAAAGTTGAGGATAACCAACGCCAGTAATTTTTCTAGTAATACATGTTGACCCCGGACCTATACCGACTTTAACAATATCTGCTCCAGCTAAGACTAATGCTTCAACCATTTCTCCAGTTACAACATTACCAGCCATAATAGTTTTATCGGGAAATTCTTGTCTAATACTTTTAACAAAATCTACAAAGACTTCACTATATCCGTTTGCAACGTCTATACAAATATTTTTTAGTTTATTTTGGTCGGAAATATTCTCTAGAACTAAACGTAATTTAACTTTATCTTGGTCAATCATTCCGATGCTATAGAAAATATTATCGAAAAAATTCTCATCATGAGCGTTATAAAACTTTATTAAATCTTCTGAAGAATAATGTTTGTGTAAAGCCACCATCATATTATATTTGCTAAATGCTTCTGCCATTGCAAAAGTTCCTATGGTGTCCATGTTAGCCGCTACAACAGGAATACCAGTCCATTCACGCTTAGAATGTTTAAACTTATATGTTCTATTTAGGTCAACTATTTTTCTACTAAATAACGTCGATCTTTTAGGTCTGATTAATACGTCTTTAAAATCCAGTTTTACATCTGCGTCAATTCTCAATTTAAACACCCCGAACAGTTTTTAATCCCGGGCTTTATTGCTAGAACTAGTATAAATAGTTTATCTATTTACGAGTGGAGAGTTTTCGTAGTATTTTTTTGCTTGTCGTCGATTTTTAAAATCTAATCCTTGATCACATAAATACTTTCTTGCGTTGACGCTAATAGTTGATGTGGAAACATACATTCCGTATTTTAATTCTAATTCTCGAGATAGCTCTTTTAGCGTTTTATTCGATGTCGTGTAAGATCTTATTATTTCATTTTTCATATGTGTTGGAGCAATTCTTGAATCATAATTTATTCTTGCGAGATTTGCATATTTTGAATTGTTTACTTTTAACGACATTGATTCTTTTAGAATATCTCCTATATTATTGATGCGCATATTTGTTTCTTTTTGTACAAGGTCTTGTAATTGATTAGAATCTTTCCAAAAATATTTATTTTTTAATTCAATAATTTGATTTAATTTTTCTGGAGAAGGAATATTCCTTCCAGAATAATATTTAGGTCTAATAATGTCGTCTAATGTTCTGATGTTTTCACGAATAAAAGATAATTTATTAGGGAGATCTGTCTTATATTTTGCAAAATCAGAACATATACCGACGACACCATTACTTTGATAAACTAATTTATCAAAAGAAAGAGCACCATATTGAAACAACCCTTCGAAATCGTTTGCAAACTTCTGGTTTAATTTTTTTATTTCAAAATATTTCTGTTGCCAACGATGAATAAAAGTTTTCATGCGTTCTGTAAGAGACATAACATCACCTATTTCGAATTTCTTTTATCAGTATACTCTACGACTACACGTTTTCCATTAGATAAAAGTCTGTCTTCTATACGTTTGTTGTCAACAGTTTTAACATTAACTAATGTTCCGTCGGTAGGAGAGGTTGAAGTGTAGGAATCTCTAGGAGTGGTTCGCATACTTTCTAAGCTTGTTTTTAGAGCTTCATTCTCCTCTATTATTCCTGTTAATACATCGTTATATTGCGCGTCATTTTTTTGCAATAATTGTTGATATCTTTTTTCATTCTCAGAAATTATTGATTTATATGTCGCTTCTAATTGTTGACTAGTATTAGTCACATTGTGTAAGAATTGTTTCAAATATAATGTTGAATCCATAGATTTTTTTGAATTTATGACGGAGTCTATTGAATCCTTACGTGCAACACCATAAATCTTAGCTTTTTCAACTTCTCCTCTTGTTTTAACATATGTCTCCAATACA
>JANNSE010000010.1:0-5176 GCA_031402215.1 Candidatus Woesearchaeota archaeon
CTACTATCTGTATTTTGCGATGATGATGAACATCTCCATCCCCAACACCACATTCTTTGTTTTTGGTATGCTATATAGATATTATTTTCTGACACCATTAAAGTATTACCGTATCCTAACATAAAAGATTCTGTATCAACAACATTATCTTCTTTTAGATTTATTGATGTTATAGTATTCATCTGATAGTTTTGTTCAGGATTATCGAAGTAATTTATTTTAGGTCTCATTACAGTATCTGCGTATGCGACCATAGGGCCGTCGTAGTGTTGCCAATCATACAAATTTTCTTGAGTAACAACATATACTATGTCATTAATCATTCTAGAACTGAAATAGTATCCGCTTAAAGTATATGTTTCAATTAATTTAGGATTTTCTCTGTTGCTTATATCGTACTCGTATGCAATCGTGTTTTGTTTTGACGTTTCTACAGGTATGATGTTATATTTTTCAAAATAGAATGCTCTTTCATATGCATCGACGAAGATTATTATCTTGTCTTTGTTTAGGAAAAGATCTCTAACATTTGGTTGTCCGTAATAATTATCACTCTTTGTACTAATTATTGTCTTGGAAATTATTTCGCTATTCTTTCCATCTAATGCATCAACTATCACTAAATTATTTTCTGCGATTAGATATATGTATCTCTCATCGTTCTTTACAAAATCTGCTTCATCAACGCCCTTAATTTGAACATTTGTTTGTGAATAATCGCTTGCACCATCATAACCAGCAACAGCATCTGAAGCTGTTGGAGCGACAGCAGATTCTGCCATCATATTCGCTGATTTCATCATAATGTCGCCACGAGAACCACTAAAGGAAACAGAATTATCGCTTGTTGATGCTAAGAATGTTTTTAATTCATCGACGTTACTGAATGTTTTTAATTCTTGAGATGAATTTAAATCATTTAGCAGTTCTGTGTTTCCTCCAACAGGATTGGGTGTAGTTTGTGAACTACATGCAGTTAATGTAACTAATGCAATTATTAATAATCCGATAAATATATTATTTTTCATTTTAATCCTCCCTAGATTAACTTTGATTAATATGGTTAAACTACTGACATATATAAAGATTCACATCACTATTAATGAATTAGAAGCTATGCTCGAGTTGTGCTTATTGACAAATCGAAACATTTATATTTAAAAATACTGGGAATGTTCATATATGGTTAGAAAGAGGGTGTGGTTAGGAATATTTCTGATGTTAGTTGTATCTTTATCCTTGAGTTATTCTGTGAGTGCAGCATATGAGACAGGTTTTAAATATTATCAATACTATGGAACAGATTCTTGGAAAGATAATGGCGGCGGATGTAACGCGGATGTGAACGGAGCATTTAGTTGGAGCGAAAATGATTTCAAAGCGGAATTTTTAGATAAATTCAAAGGCACGGCGTTTACAGGGTCTATAGATAATTGGCTTCACTTCTCGTTTAGTAGCGGTACTTGTATGGGTGGTGATGTAAATGACGGTGACAAAGCAGGTATGTTTGCGTACGGTTACTTATATACCTTAGATTCTCTTAGCGATGTCAAACCAAAAATCGGGTCTCATTGTAGTGATCACAACAAGGGTTGGAAAGTCAGATCGATGTTTTCATTCTATAAGATAGATCATACAATTTCTGATTTATCTGCAATAAGAACGAGAATGACTTCAACTAGTCCTAAGGTCGTTTGCGGTAATAATTGTGAAAAATATGATGAATATACCAATACGGATAACGATATTGGCGATATAAGATATAACACAGAATGTACTCCGTGTACTGTTGGTTTGGATGAAGGATTATATTTTGTTCCTATTATGCTAGTCGGAGAAGCAACAGGCAACTTAGGTGATAACGACAATTTTGATTCGGCATTATACATTGATAATTTCAATTATGAGTCAAAACCATATGGTCAATTAAATAGTTTATCTGATAATCCTAGATATGTTATTGTACGAGACAGGCTAGATAAAGGCGGTCTAAATCATTATTTTGGAGATGCTGTTGAGAATACAACTTGGTTGTGTAGTGAAGCTGGCGGACAAATCTTTACCGATATATATAAAACATTCACCTACAATACAGCAACAAAAAAAGTAGAAGTTGGTGGCGTCGACACGGGTCTTCCTTATAATAATTTTTGTTGCGGAGATGATACTAACGAATTTTATGCTTTCAATTATACTATTGCGGGCGAAACTAAGACTTACCTTTGTCAAAATGGAAAATGGGAATCTCCCGCAGTGACTCTTAATGAGAAATGTATCTCTTCAATTAATGCTAATTATGGTAAAGGAGACGTTTACAATAAAGCAGCAAACACGCTTAATTTAGGAATATGGCAGATAGGTTCAGCATACAAAACAGGTGCTGATGGTTGTTGCGGTGATGACTATACAAGTAATATGATTACTACAGGTTCATGTCATGCAAAAACAGGTCTTAAATGTTCTGATCTTCCATCAACGCCTCCAGAAACATGTTCTTATTTCGCTTCTTGGGGGTGCACATATACGGTAGGAAGTTCTGTTTGTACAGGAACAATAAACATTCCTGAAGTGGAATCTCTCTGTTCGGCGATTCCGGCCTCCGGGTGTACAGGTGGAATTGTTTGTGAATTAAGAGGCGGTACCTCTAATGACGATTACGGATATATTAATGCAGATAAAAATCTTTTATGTTATGATACAAATAGGGATCGTTCAAATCCTTACTTTAATTGGACTAATGCTGCTCTAGATAAATATTATATTAAAACAGTACATGATGCTAACGGAAAAGAGAGAGACGCTATATCGAATTCTAATAATTGGTATGTTTGTAATGCCACAGGAAACACTCCTTTGAACGGCGTGCCGGTCGGCAATGAAAGAACATTTAATAATGTTAATCCTTCAGGAAGATTTTCTTGTGCAGACATGATTTCTACAATGGCGGGACAAATATTTGAAGATAAGTGTGAAGGTAATTTACCTTATACAAAAGCTTGTTGTGAATATCAGCCAAACCCTGATAATGGCGGGGCCCTGGGGCCAGAGTTTCAAGCAGATGTGCGTAATTGTAAAACGTGTTATTTGCCGACAATAAATGGATTTGTGAATCCTAATAATTATGTTCTTCCTAATCTTCCTCCGGGAACAAATTCTTTGATTAATTCTGATTTGGTTGATAAAGAGTCTTGTGTGTTGGATCCTGAGGCTTGTTTGAGTGGAACATCTAGATATGATCCCGGTGAAACTTGTGAGGCTCAACAAACACCATTTTCAAACGTATTATGTAATGAAAGCACTCATCGGTGCGTTAAAGGAATATCTCTAACAACGCAAGGATCTTCAGAAGGTAATAGGTGTTGTTTTGGAGCAGAAGCAAAGTGCGTTCCTATACCCGAGATATATGACGATCAATCCTGCGCTAGTAGAGGGGGCAAACCCTTTGTTCCTGGAGGAGCCTATGCTTGTTCTAGCATAATGCAATACGGAACCCCTACAAATCCAAAATATTGTTGTATAGGAACGCTGTCATTTAACTATGAGTTTATGAAAAAATTATCCGTATCTAACACTTCATTCTTATGTTTTAAAGAGGATAATAATGACATGTTTTCACAATGTTGTTTTGATTCTAATTGTAGAAATACTGCTTATACGGGTAGAGTTCAGGATGTAAAATCATACGATCGAAGAATATTAACCCGAGGATCTTCAATTCATACACTCGAGAACTATGATCAAATAAATACGACGGCAAACGATTTGATAAGAGATAAGGCGGGAAGGTATACTGTCAACCCCGGCAACAGCGTCTCTCCACTCTATGTATATCTTTCGCCTTCTACACGAAACCTTAGTTTGAGTAGTTTCTCTTATTTAGAATTTGATGTGTTAACTGATTCTAGTAGTGTCGGTTTCATGATCAATAATAGAAATTTAGGAAAATTATCGGATTACACCGTGGGATATAGTAATACTTCTAGGGTCTGGCGTCATGTGGTAATTCCCTTAAACCACGTTAGATTAAGTGATGTTAATTATATTCTATATTTAGAATTCTACGATAATCTTAATAGTCAGGAGCATTATGTTATTTTAGATAATATTTTATTGACTGCTGAAGGTCCTAAAACAGATTATAGTACAAAGAATTATTATTGTACCGGAGGATTTTCTAGTTGGATAAGTGATTTAGATGCATCTTCTACTATAACGGCATTAACATTTGAACAAAAAGGTCCTTACATGTTTGCATGTAGCGGTATTGCTTCATTTGGATGGACGGGATCACAGTGTTGTGGAGATGATACCAAATTAGATAATTATGGTGAATTCTTCAATGATACTGAATCAGGATGTTTTAATGGAACTAAAGTCGCAAATAATAAGAGAGTATCTGATGTCTACGGAATTTATGAATCTGCGAGTTTAATAAAAGACAATTTAAAGAATTTCGAATATGCAGATTTATTATATGCTAATAGCACGTTCTTCGGATGTCAAGTTCCATCAGGAAAATATCTGACTATTAATAGGAGTCTAAATGGTTCAAATCCTGTTTCGAATTCACCTTCAATATTGTCTAATGTCAATAACATTGCTGAACAATGTTTTGTTAAAGGAGATTATTATTGTATGAACGGCGTGTGGAGAAAACATGTTTTGACAAATACAAATACTGATCGTGGGCAAGAATATCCTAAAGATTTCACTAATACTAACATCACATTAAAGATGGCTCCATCGGGACCGGAATTAATTAAGAAAGGATTTAGACCCGGTGAGAACCCTGTTGCTCCTGTTTATGTTGCTCCTGTTGCTTCTGAAAATACTTGGGCTTGTAATTTAATAGATAAGGACGAACCTAATGTATGTAATGGTAAAGGTAATTGTACTGATGAAGATGTCTGTGATTGTGATAAAACGACAGATTATGAAGGGACATTCTGTGATAGATATAATCCTAAGTGGAAATGTAACGGCTTAGATAGAAGTAATCCCTCTGCATGTGGCGTGGGTCGAGGCACTTGTAATGAAACTTATCTTGGTTCTAAAACAGGTGTGTGTGACTGTGTTAAACCTAATACGGGAGACGCTTGTCAAAACACATTCCCTAAGTGTGGCGGATTATATTCTTATCAAGACGGCGTTTGTGGTGATAATGGTGAGTGTGAAG
>JANNSE010000011.1:0-7369 GCA_031402215.1 Candidatus Woesearchaeota archaeon
AGTTCACAAATAAAACAATTCACAGACACATTAATTGAATTCATGAACTTGCCAGAATGTAAATCATATAAGATAACAGATGCGTGCATAGGAGTTGCTGGTCCAATAAATTCTGAAAGAAATTATGCTAGACTAACAAATCTAACATGGACAGTTGATACGAATAATATATTAGTAAGAACTACATTACATAAAGTGGTATTAATTAATGATTTTGAAGCTATAGGTTATGGTATTGATAATTTAAAATCTGAAAATTATACTGAATTGACAAATCTTGGAAGAAAAAGCGATGGAACAATAGCAGTAATAGGAGCAGGAACAGGCCTTGGAGCGAGTATACTCCCAAATATTAAAGGTAAACACACACCAATAGCATCAGAAGGCGGTCACGTTGATATACCAATATGCGTTGATGATAAAATAGATTTACAATTACAACAAT
This sequence comes from Candidatus Woesearchaeota archaeon, assembly GCA_031402215.1. Lineage (GTDB taxonomy): Archaea > Nanobdellota > Nanobdellia > Woesearchaeales > UBA9642 > UBA9642. The sequence goes on from JANNSE010000011.1 coordinate 446, forward strand.
TCTTAGTAAAGAAGAAACTATACAAAGATGTCGAAGACATAGTTTCAGGAAGAGGAATAGTAAATATATACGCGTTCTTACTAACACAAAAAGTTAAGCACGATCCTAAAATAAAATCTATAATCCATAAACAAACAGTTGAAGAAAAACCAGCATACATAACAAAATATGCATTAGAAGACAAAGATGCGTTATGTATTTTAACATTAAAACTATTCATAAAATATTACGCGAGATTTGCTAGAAATTTTGCGTTAACAACAATGTGTTCTGAATTGATTATTGCTGGCGGAATTGCACCTAAAATAATTTCAGCGTTGCAAGAAGTATTTGTAGATGAATTTGTAACACATGATGTTGAAAATATGCGCAAGTCATTAGAGGTTATGCCAATAATTGTTTTGGTAGATCCTGATATAAGTCTTTACGGAGCTCTAAATAGGCTCAAAACTTAAAACGTAAAGTTTATATACCTCGCCTTCTATTAAATAGAAATATTTATATATTACAACTGAAAAATAGTGTATATTACTTAACAAGAAAAAGGTATGGTGTAGGAGGAGATTGAAATGGCAGGGTTTTTTTCCAAGATTAAGAGTTCGTTTAAAGGTAAAGATTTTGAGGAAGAAGATGCTGTAGAGCAGGGCGACGAATATGTTGAATTGGATACTTCTAGGGGTTCAGAAGCTGGGCAAAAGATAATTGTAAAACCATTTGTTCTGGACGACTTCACGGATATCAAACCAATATTGGATTCGCTAAGAGAAGGCAATACAATATGCTTAGTAAATATTAGGCCATTAAAAGAAAAGGACTTAATAGAACTAAAGCGTGCAATCAACAAGTTGAAGAAAACTACAGACGCAATAGATGGGGACATTGCTGGTTTCAGTGATGATTATATTGTAATTACTCCAAGCTTTGCACAAATCTATCGTTCAAAAGGCGCAACTGCAGAAATAAAGACAGCTGCAGAAAACGACGACGAATAAATTTTTATTTTTTCTTTCAATTATTTTTTCTAGGATTAGCTTTATACGAAACTGAATTGATTAAAGATTTTAGTATATGATTACAGAAATATTTTCATTAATCAAGCTATATTTTCTAAAACAACAATATATATAAATAACAGAGTGTATTAAAAATTAATAAAAGTAAAAGAGATAAAATGCCGACTAAAAAAACAGAAGAAAAAAAAGTAAACGTGGAACCAGAAGTACTTCAAGGAGAAATGTGTCCATTCTGTCATGAAAAGAAATTAGTATTAATGGACATGAAAAAAGAAATACCTTTCTTTGGTACAGCATTCATATTCTCAATGGATTGTTCAGGCTGTGATTATCATAAAGCAGACATAGAAGCGGAAATTCCAAGAGAACCGAGTAAGTATACTATTGAGATATCATCAGAAGAAGATATGAAAATACGCGTCGTAAAGAGCAGTAACGCTAACATTAAGATACCGCATGTAGGAGATATAATGTCTGGACCAAGCAGTAATGGTTATGTGACAAATATTGAAGGCGTATTAAATAGAATGATGAAACAATTAGAAATCATACGCGATAATGAAGAAGAGGAAGAAGAATCACGTAAAAAAGCAAAGAACATGATTAAAAAGTTACATAGAGTCATATGGGGTCAAGAAAAACAAAAATTCATTCTAGAAGACCCGACAGGAAATAGTGCAATCATCTCTGACAAAGCAGTCAAAGAGAAATTGAAAGTTACTGGAAGAAAAGAAGAATAGATTCTTATTGTGGTTTTAACAAATTCTTTATTTTACCAAAATCATATATCTTATCTTCAATAATATACGCTTCAAAATTCAAAACATTGCTGTTCTTCAAAAGTGGACTTAACATTTTCTCACGTAAGACATCAGTACCTTCAATAAATAAGTTACACGAGGGAGTTACAATCAAGTCTCGAGATTCATATTTACCTTTTAAAAAGCACTTATACTTTTCAATTCTAGAACCAGAGGTTATTGCCACAGCAGGATGCTCGTGACCAATAATAATAGTTTTAATATTTTTTAATAATTCTTTTGAAGGAATTTTATCGCCGTGTGTAATTAAAATTTTGCCTAGAACTAAATGTGTTTTAACCCCTATATCTGTATCGACAAAATATTTCAATGCTTTATCGTGATTACCCTCAATTAAAACCACTGAACCATAATTTGATAAAAAATTCACAAACTTATACACTAACTCTTTTTCCTTTCTAGAAACCTTACCAAATTCATGAATTAAATCACCATTAATGACAATCTGTTCAATAGGATTCTTCTTTTTGATGCGTTCCAAAGATTGCTCTAGTCGCAATAATAAATCATTATAATTATGTCTAGGAATCAATACACCTTGTCTATTCAATGATTCCTCATAGCCGATATGAATATCGGAAATTATAAACGTCTTATGTTCTGGTAAGTATAAGAATAAGTCTTCTGCGATTATTCCCTTAAGAAGTTCCATGACAATAAAGAAATGGTTTCGATTTAAATGTATTATTATTTAGATAAGAATGAATATAATATTATTTATTTTCCGTATGCTTTCAAGTCTTTATCCAACTCAGCAATTCTTTCTTTTAAGAATTCTACAGTTCTAGAATTATTCTGTTCATCCATTAATTCACCACATTCTGGACACTTAAAGTTGAATTCCATAGATTTCTCGAAGTCCATTCTAGTACAAGCATTTTTGCACATATAAAATGTAGAAGATGATTCTTTATCTAATCTTTCTTTTAATTTAGCTAATTTCTGAGTCTTAATTTTTTCTAACTGGAAAGGTATAATTTTTTCGTTAAAATCCCAATAGCAAATATACCATCCTTTTATCTTATCCTTTTTACGATGGAAATACAATACGTTATGTTCTAATAATCGATAAAGTAAATTTCTTGCCTTGTGAATTTCTAAGTCTAAGTCTTGCGCAATTACGAACTCAGAAACCTTAGTACGACCAATTAAATATAATACAATAGGAATTGCTTCCTCGTTTACCAATTCTTTGACAACGTCTTCAATTGCATGTCTTCTTTGATCAGAAATATTTTGGAATTTAGCTTTTACTTTTGGAGCTTCCTTTGAGACAGATTTAGTCTTAGTCTCTTTACTGGTCTTGCTAACCTTATCCTTAGAAACTTTTGGAGATTTAACTACCTTAGCTGATTTAGCGGTTGGCTTCGCCTTTGGCTTTTTATCTATTTTTTTCATTTGCGAATTGGATTGAGGTATCAAGCTTTATAAGTATCATACTGAAACGTGTCCAACACAAATCCTTAAGAACGAAAGTTCTTATGCCCCAACAGACCTATTACAGTGTCTATAGAATTCCTGGGCAAGCAGGTTTATAAAGTTTGTTATTTTTAAAGAATCATAACCACTGGAGAGAAACAACAAATGTAAAAAAGCCCTAAACAGGCACAAAAAACAAGAAAAATAAAGACGTTTACAAGTCTTTTCTCTTCTTTTTACTCTTTTTTATTTCCTTTTCAAGATCTAATTCCTCGAGTAATTCTTTGTATCTATTTCTGATTGTAACTTCAGTAACGCCTGCAACATCAGCAACCTCACGTTGCGTTCTTTTTTCGCCATTCATTAAAGCAGCTACATATAATGCAGCAGCAGCTATTCCAGTTGGACCTCTACCAGAAGTCAACTCAATACCTTGCGCTTGCTCGATTATCTCGACAGCCTTAGATTGAGTTTCTGGACCAAGCTTCAATGTCGAAGCAAATCTTGCAATATAATCCGAAGGATTACTTGGTAGAATCGTTATTCCTAATTCTCTTGTTATGAATCTGTATGTTCTTCCAATTTCTTTCTTCTCGATGTTGGAAGCTTCTGACAACTCATCTAGAGTTCTTGGAACATCGTGTCTACGGCATGCAGCATATAATGCTCCTGCAACAACACTCTCCATACTTCTTCCTCTGACTAATCCTTTACGAACTGCTAAAGTATAGATTCTAGAACCTTCTTCCTCGACAGATTGAGGTAATTTTAAGAATGAACTTACTCTCTTCAATTCAGCTAATGCTAACTTAAGATTTCTTTCAATAGCAGTACTTATTCTATTTTGCCATTTTCTTAATCTAAAGAATTTATTTTTACCAGCTTCATCTAATTGATACAAATCAGCTTTTCTACCAACATCAGTACCAAGACCTTGATCGAATTGAGTGTAAGACATTGGAGCACCCGTTCTTCTCTTACGAGCAGCTGCTTCACTATCTACTTCTCTCCATTCTTGATCGAAATCAACAAGTTTTTCCTCGACGACTAATCCACAATCACGACAAGAGATCTCTCCCTTTTCTTTGTTCCATGCCAGATTAGTACCACCACATTCAGGACACTTTTTAACTTGCATTTTGATACCCCCTAATAACATCACAACAATTATTAAAATAATCATTACAATGTAATGTAAAATTAAAAGTTTTAATCAACCAAAAAACCCCCGTGTTTTAGTTAGATTTATAAAAAAGCGCATCCAGTATTTATAAAGTTTCTGTTTTTTTTCGATAGATTTTAAAATTTTTCGGTATGTTTTCATTCAAGTGTTTTAGTAAACTATTTATATAAGTTTCATACAATTAGTATTATGTTCAAAAAAAGAGGTCAAGGCCAGTCATGGTCTTTAGATATTATATTAGCATTCGTTATATTCGTTCTGATAATTGGAATATTCTATGCACTATTAAGCAACAATAAAAAAGATAAAACAGATGATTTAACTCTAGAGTCAAGTACAATAGTAAGCAATCTTGATTCCGCAAATGGTCAAAATACTCCACCTTTAACAATAATCGATAAAGGAAATATAGATGACGATAAAGTTGCAGATTTGTATACCGCAGATTATGAAGATTTGAAAAAGCAACTAGGTGTTAAAGGAGAATTCTGTATATACATCGTTGATCAAGAAGGAGTTTATCAAAACATAGGCGGAGATTATGTATTCGGCAATTGTACATATGATACCACAGGAGACTTCGTAACATTTGGTTAAAGAAGTGTAAAAGTATTTAAATCAAAACAATTCTATAATTAAAATGAATCTTTTAAATTATTTACTTGTAATAATTGCTAGTTTTCTAGGATTATTTGTTGGAGCATTCATAAGTAACGCGGCCGTGGAAGAAATCAAGAGTGCGTCAAAATATTTGAAATATCTGAATATAATACTTGTAGCAACAATAATACTCGTAGCAACGTTTGGAATTCATAAAACCTACTCAATAATATTCGCGGGAATTATGTTAGTAATTCTCATTGTAACCAGAAACAAATACAACGATGCCTGGGTATACTCTGGAATGGGTGCATTGATTTATGTATCAACAATAAGTTCAGAATTGTTAAACGTTGCTGTAATGATATTTTTGTATGGAATGAGTATTGCGACAATCAATGCGGCTACACACTTTAAAAAACAGATTAACGGACAAATAAAGTTTTCAGAAAATATTTCACTCACCAAAAAAATATTTTGTAAATACTCATACTACCTACTCGTCGCGATATCGTTCTTTGTCGTATTTTCATACGTTCTTTAGGAATATTTAAAAATCACCCACCATTCTTCGAAATATTGCCCTTTTGGTATAATGGATAGCATACGGGTTTGCGGTAATACGTGCAGAATGCAAAAGTATTGCAAAGAACCTGAGATCCGAGTCCGATTCTCGGAAAGGGCGTTTACTCTTTATACTATTTTAAATATAATAACATTATTCTTTTTCTCGTCATTAATTTCAACTCAAATTCTTGTTTGTATTCTGAAAATCAGAATTGAGAAACTATATAAATGAAAGAAGCGATAAACAAATTGTGGGTGATTAATTATTTGTTGTTTTGAAAATTTTTCGACGAGAAAAATGTTCGAAAAACAAAATTTATAAATAAATAAAGATTCCAAAATACATATCAAATAATGCGTTTTGGGAAATAATGTTTATAACATATATTTTAGAGTAATAAAATGGCTAAAAATAAAAAAATATTCGATGTGTTCATTAGAGAGAAACCAGCCATGATGCTCGTCACTATGTTAAATACTACTTCAGAAGTATATGCGTCAACACTAGCAAAATCAGTCGACTGCACATACAGTCACGTTGTAAAAATTCTACAAGAGATGGAAGATGCAGGCCTAGTAACATTTGAAAAAACAGGTAGACTCAAATATCTAAAATTAACAAAGAAAGGCGAAGATGTTGCAAAACACATTGATGCAATAGACAAAGCATTATAAATTCTATAAACAAATATTCGATGACTTTATTCTAATAAAATTATAAAAACAATCAAATATATAAATGGTTTAGAATTTCGTTTAAAAATAGAAGGGCTCGTGGTTTAGTGGTTATGACGTCTCCCTTACACGGAGAAGGTCGCCGGTTCGAATCCGGCCGGGCCCATATGAAAACCCGTCGCGTAAGCGACCTTTTTGTTTTAGTGCAGCTTTTGTAAAAGGTGCAGGAGAATCTGCCGGGCCCATTCACAATTTCACAAATATTCGCGATCGTAGTTAAATGGTATAATTCGGCCTTGCCAAGGCTGTGTCGCGGGTTCGATTCCCGCCGATCGCATATCAGTACTGATAAAACAGTATAGATGTGCTGTCGAGCTGAAAACTGAGCCCGTAGCTTAGTCTGGTGGAGCGCTGGTCTTATATGACCCGTTGACGATTTTGTCAACGTGCTAAGTACACCAGTGGTCCCGAGTTCAAATCTCGGCGGGCTCATCATATTCATACAAAAATAAATCAGATTATATTCAAAGCTCTGGTAGTGTAGTCCGGTCAATCATACGGGATTTTCGATCCTGCGACCCGGGTTCGAATCCCGGCCAGAGCATTCGAAGAAGGCGATGGACGGTTTCAGAACGCAAGTTCTGTT
>JANNSE010000012.1:0-9602 GCA_031402215.1 Candidatus Woesearchaeota archaeon
ATGCTTGCCGGATTAGGTCTGACTTATGGAACCGAGGAAGCGACTAAGTTTGCTGTAGAAGTACAAAAAACCTTAGCCATAGAAGCTTATAGAAGTTCTGTTGATTTAGCTAAAGAAAGAGGAGCTTTCGAAATCTATGATGCAAAAAGAGAAGAAAATAATCCTTTCATTCAAAGATTAAAAGAAGCAGACCCAGCCTTGTATGCAGACATGGTTAAATATGGAAGGAGAAACATAGCTCTTCTTACAATTGCTCCAACTGGAACAACAAGCCTCATGAGTCAAACAACCTCAGGTATTGAACCAGTATTTGCTCCAGCATACAAGAGAAGAAGAAAGATCAATCCTAACGATAAGGATGTAATAGTAGCATTCAAAGATGATAATGGAGATTCTTGGGAACAATATAATGTTTTCCACGAAAGATTCGGAGACTGGCTCAAAATAAACGGATATGATCTTGAAGAGGTTAAAAAATACTCAGATGAGAAACTTGCGGAAGTAGTTACAAAATCGCCTTACCATAAAGCAACTGCAAATGATGTTGATTGGATACAAAAAGTTAAAATGCAAGGAGAAATGCAGAAATGGGTTGATCACTCGATTAGTGTAACTATAAATCTGCCTAAAGAAACTAAAGAAGAACTTGTAAGTGAACTCTATCTTACTGCATGGAAGTCTGGATGTAAAGGAACTACAGTGTATATAGACGGTTCTAGAGACGGCATATTGAGCACGGATTCGAAGAAACCTAAGCTTCCCTTTCCTAAAAAGAGACCAGAATCACTTGATGCCGAAGTACTTAGATTTACAAATGGTACCGAAAAATGGATAGCATTTATTGGACTATATGATAAAAGACCTTACGAAATTTTTACTGGAAGAATAGATGAAGAAGTTCTAGCCGTTCCGACTTCTATCACAGCTGGAACAATAGTCAAAAAAAATAATGGTCACTCGTACTATGATTTCCATTTCCAAACGAAAATGGACCGTACAGCCGTTGTGCCAGGAATATCTGATGAATTCGACAGAGAAACGTGGAATTATTCAAGAATGTTATCAGGAATGCTTAGGAACGAAATGGAAATAGTAAATATAATAGACATTATAGGTAAATTAAATGTAGAATCAACAGGAATTAATTCCTGGATAAATGGAGCTACTCGAGCATTAAGTAAATATGTTCCAAATGGTACAAAAGTAGATGGAGTTTGTAAAGATTGTGGAATTCAACCTCACTATGTAGAGGGTTGTATGAAGTGTGGTTGTGATAGTAAATGCGGTTAGATTTTCTTTTTTCATTAATTTTTTATAGTTGATTAATTAGAGTATAGCTACAAGCTATGCGTAAAATCATTTTAGTTGCGAGGTTTACTCATGAAATGTCCATTCTGCGGTTCAAAAGATTTGAAGGTTGTTGATAAGAGAGAGTCTGATGAAGATACTGAACGTAGAAGAAGAGAATGTAATTCTTGCAACAAGAGATTTACTACTTATGAACGTGTAGAGATGCTTGAAGTAAAAATTGTTAAGAAAGATGGGCGAAGAGAATCTTACGATAGAGATAAGATGTTAAAAGGCATAGTTAAATCGTGTGAGAAGAGGCCTGTAAGTTCTGAGCAAATAAATCAGTTAGTTAATGAAATTGAAGCAGAGTTGTTTAGTATGGAAACTAGCGAAGTTCTAAGCACAACTCTTGGCGACATCGTTATGAAGCATTTGAAGAAATTTGATGAAATAGCTTACATTAGATTCGCTTCAGTGTATAGGCAATTCAAAGATATTCATGATTTAGAAATGGAACTAAAGAAGTTAAAATAATACTGAGTGTCTTTAGGGGTGAATTAATCATGGATATTCTAACGCATATTGATAAAATTATAGTTGAACACCGATTCGATGTTAGAAGCAAAAAAAGTCCTGATGCTTGTCCTTGTTACACAAGTAAACCTTGTCACGACATGCCTAATCTAAACTGTTTTTTGTGCTACTGTCCAAATTACGATACAGAAACACCGGTTGGTGGATGTAAGATTAATCATCCGGATGGAAAATGGTATCACAACGAATTATTGCCTAATAAGAAAATTTTTGATTGTAGTGATTGTACTTATCCGCATAGTGAAGTTGTGGTTAAAAAATATTTGAACAATCTATTTAATAATAAAAAAACGCGTCAAGAAGAGGGTAAAAAAAATGAAATTTAGATATGTTAAAGCAGACAAAGATGTTCCGGACTTAGAATACTCAAGGGATGGAGACATAGCATTTGATTTAAGAAGTAATGATGAAGATTATATTCTTAAGCCAATGGAGAGGAAAGTTTTCAATACGGGAATCAGACCAGAAATACCAACAAGTTGTGTAGGAAACATTAGAGGAAGATCAGGGTTAGCAGTCAAACATGGCATAGACACACTTGGCGGAATAATCGATCCGAACTTTCGTGGTGAAATGGGTGTTATTTTAATAAATTTGGGAACTCAAGAATTCAAAGTTGAAAAGCACATGCGTATAGCACAACTACTTATACAAAAATGTGAAATTGTACAATTCGAGGAAGTAGCTGAACTAGACAATAATACTAATAGAGGCGAATCTTGGCAAGGAAGTTCAGGATACAAGTAATTATACAAAAATATAAAAATTCAAACAGCCTAATACATATATGAAGACTAAAACCAGAGAAAAAAATCTAAGATTAAGACAAATTCTAGGGATTTTATCTTTATTATTTATACTTGCAAATGTAATATTAAGATTTACAGGCGTATATAATGATTTGACATTCTGGATTGTTATAATACTTGTTGCAATCATAGCTTGGCCTGTTATGAATTGGTTGAAGAAGTAAAAGAAAAATTAGTCAGCCCATACATTTCTATTCTTAAGAGTGCCAAGAGAATACGTACACGTTGTTTCTACGTTTCTATCGTTCGGGCCTCTCGAATGCATACATAGATGTATTGCCTTTGCACGTACGCACACTCCTTTAGCACCAATAGATTTCATAATCTCTTCCGCAATCTCTTTTATTAACAATTCTTGAATCTGAAATCGTTTAGAATATGCTTGAGCCAACCTAGGCAACTTGCCTAAACCCGTAATTACTATGTCTGGTTCGTAAGCTATATCTATTGTTCCAAAGAACGGCAAGAAATGATGACCACATATCGAAGTAAATTGTATATTTTTCTCCATCACAATACCTGTGTAATCTTGCACATGCACAACGTCATTCAATATTTTAGAAGTATCTTGATTATATCCTGAAAGCATTTCAGAGTATGCTCTTTTTATTCTATCTTCTGATTTATCTATAACTTCAATTGCTACAGGATTCTTTACAAATTGACTCATCCAATCTTTTAGTTTCATCCTATCCTCTCCAATATTAAAGCTTTTTGTTCTATCACCAATTCAGGTTCATACAGATTTGAATCCAGGTAATGTTTTATCATATCTCTTCTGGTTGTAAAAGTCTCATCACTATTCACAAAAAATATTCTGCACATATCCGACAACTCACTCATATTTTTAGTCTGCAAGACAGTGTTGAAATATACTTCAGCCTTTGGTTTTAGACGCTTGTGTTCAATAAAAGGGTCTACTAATAATTTCTCATCAAATCGATTTATTTGACTATACGGCATCAAGGTTCTTGCGAATTTGCCCAATTCACCAAAAAAACCTGTGTTAGTATTGTATACTATGGCTAAATGTCCTCCGAGCTTAAGACTGTAGTACATCTTGTTAATTTCAGAATAACACGGTTTGGATTCAGATATGCTAGGGCCAGGATAAAAATGACCCCAAACATGTGATGCAATTGTTAAATCGTATTTGCCCATCAACTCAAATGGATCTATTTCTTGAAAAGGCCTCTTCATGTATTTGCAGGGTGATACATCTTGATCAATAATATCAACCATAGTAATATTCTCTAGATTTGGTTGGACCATTTTCACAACAGCCCCTTGAGCTGATCCTACATCTAACACTTTATGCTTAGGTAGAACGTTAACATACTTTTTTATGATTGATGCTATCTTCCTCTTTTCTGGAGTAACCTGTTTGTACAATTCGAATGCACTATCGTAGGTGTTTAATGCACCTGATTTTTTCGATTCTTTGTTTGTTATCATCATATAGGAATAACATCTAACCTATTTAAACATTTGTGGGAATTAAACCGCCACAATATTTATATATCCAAATAAATAATACAAATCATGCAGAAAGAACTTCAAGCAATAGGAATGGATAATAAAGAAATAGAGATATATCTAGCACTAACTAAGAACCCTTCCTCTAACATAGCAATGCTTCTGAAAAACACGACAATAGAAAGAAGGACAATATATGATGTTCTAGAAAGATTACAACAAAAAGGATTAGCGAGTTATTTCGAAGAAAATGGAAAAAAGTATTATATGGCGACAAAACCTGAAATAATTTTAGAGGACTTATATCAAAAACAACAGGATCTAAAAAAAATAATTCCGCAATTACAAAATCTACAGAAACCTCCAACAGAAACAAAAGTAGAAGTATTCAAAGGTTTAAAAGGAATAAGAACCATATTCTTAGATATAGTAAATTCAAGGGAAACGCATTACTCATTTGGAGACATTACTCCATTTAACAAAGACGAGAAGCTAACACCTATAGTCTCGAGATTTTTAGGCGCACTAGAGCAAAAAAACATTAAGGAAAAAGTAATCTATACTAAAGGAGATAAAATTAACAAAATCAAAGGCGGAGAATATAAAGCGATAGATTCAAAACTTGTTCCGCCTACTCCGACGGTAATATATGGCGATGTTACTGTTCAATACATATTCACAGAACCAATAACAATAATAAAAATAACAAGTAAAGACATAGCATCAACAAACAGAAAATACTTCGAAACTTTTTGGAAAATAGCCAAACCATAGATAATCATAAACATTAAAAACTAAGTCAAATTCGTCTAAGAATATGATCATAGCTATAAGCGGAACACCGGGAACTGGAAAGACATACATTGCAAATAAGATAGCGAAAGCCACAAAAAATAGATTAGAACACTTCGAGTTAAATAAATACATTAAGGAGAATAAACTTTACGAGTCATACGACAAAAAGGCAGATACATATGATGTTGATGTAAAAGTTCTAAAAAAGATTATCGAACCAACATTTAAGAAAGAACATTCAAAGAACAAAGAATTAGATAAGTTGATAGGAAAAACAACAAAATTAACAGATTTAATCAAAGTTTTTTCAAAAATCAAAGACGAAGGAGTCATCATAGACAGCCACTTAAGCCATAATCTAGAAAACGATTATTGCATTATAGTCAAATCAGACATAAAAAACATAAATAAGAGATTAAAAGAGAGAAAATATTCGAAAGACAAAATTAAAGATAATATCGAATCCGAAATATTCGACGTTTGCTTTGAAGAAGCAAAAAAGCTAAAAAGAAACATAATTATTGTAGAGAATTAAAAGTAAAGAATATGAAAAACGAAATATCATCAGTGGAATTGTACTATCTTGTCAAAGAGTTTAAAGTACTCGAAGGATCGAAGATTGACAGAATATATCATTCCAAGAACACCAATAAGGAACTCACAATTAGTTGTCATGTCACAAATCAAGGAAAACATTTACTAAAAATCGTATTACCCGGATTAATGCTTATAGATGATACTAAAGCGCCTTCAGATGTACCAACAGGATTAGGAATGATGTTACGTAAATATTTAGAAGGAGCAAGGATTAAAACAATAGAGCAAAAAGATTTTGAAAGAGTCGTTACAATAACAATAGATGTTAGAAGTGAATCTGAAATATTAAATTATTATTTAATCATAGAACTATTCAGTAAAGGAAATTTAATATTCTGCGACGATAAATTAAAAATATTAAACATATTAGAAGAACAAACATGGAAAGACAGAGTATTGAAAAGAGGAGAAACATATCTCTATCCCAAATCAAAATTCAACATATTAAAAAGTAGCGAACAAGAATTCACAGAACAATTAAAATCTTCAGATAAAGAATCATTAGTAAAATCGTTGGCAATTTTGTGTAATCTAGGCGGAACATACGCTGAAGAATTATGTCAAAATAGCGGAATCGAGAAAGATAAAAAAACAAAAACTCTCACAGATCCAGAATACAAAAAATTATACAAAAATATAATCTTATTATTGCACGAGGAAACATGCGCAAACACATTCGAGGGAAATATATTTCCATTCATATTAGAATCATTCAAAGACAAAAATATTAAAAAATATCCGACATTCAGTGAGGCAATAAGAGAAAACTACGACGTTATAAAAAATATAGAATCAAAAAAAGAAGTTAATAAGAACGTTGAAAAAATCCAAAACATTATCGACGAGCAATTAAAAGTATTAACTGAATGTGAAGAAGGATATAAAGAAAATCAGGCAAAAGGCGAAATACTTTACGAAAAATATCAAGATATTAACGACATACTAAAAATAATAAAAGAAGCGAGATTAAAATATTCGTGGAACGTAATTAAACAAAAGCTTAACGATAATCCGACTTTCAAAAAAATAATCAAAGATATAGACGAGAAAAATAATAGCATAATAATAGAGATAGAAAAATGATAAAAAAACCTGCACACATTCCAATAAATAATACATTAGTAAAGAGATATGCATCTCTAGGATATGATTGTAAAATCGTAACGCTAATGCCTTCTCTTAGAATTAATACTCTAAAAATAGATGAAAAAACAATAATATCTCGATTGAAAGGATTAGGAGTCAAACTAACTAAAATACCTTACACGGATTTTGGATATTATTATGAAACAACATTCTCATTAGGAGCAACATCTGAATATCTCCAAGGATTTTATTATCTTCAAGAAGCAGCTTCACAACTACCTCCGAGAGTATTAAATCCTAAACCAAACGAGATAGTGTTAGACATGTGTGCAGCTCCAGGAAGTAAAACAACACAAATAGCACAATATATGGAGAATAAAGGTACATTAGTTGCTTTAGATGCTGATCCAAGAAGATTATTTGCGTTAAGAAATAATTTAGAAAGATGTAATGTGAGTAATGCTATGTTGTATAAAAAAGATTCTAGATTCGTATTTGATTTAGGAATGAAATTCGACAAAGTCTTACTCGATGCACCATGTTCAGGAAATTATGTTATTGAAGAAGAATTCTTTACAAAGAAAAGTGTAGACGGAATAAGGGAAAGATCAAGATTACAAAAAGAATTGTTAAAAGCCGCAATCAAAGTATTGAATAAAGGCGGAACACTTGTTTATAGTACATGTTCATTAGAACCAGAAGAAAATGAAATGAATATTGACTGGGTCTTGAGTAAGTATCCTGAAATTAAACTTGAAGAAACAGGATTACAAATAGGCGACAAAGGATTAGTCGATGTATTCGGTAAGAAATTAAATCCAGAAATTGCTAAGTGTAGAAGATTCTGGCCAACAAAAACGAATACTGAAGGCTTCTTTATTGCGAAGTTGATTAAGAAATAGATTATAATCCGTAAATCTTCCATTCTTCTCGTAAATATTCCGATTTTCTGCACGATAGACTTATTAAGAAATACTGATTCTAGAAATTGCCGCCCAAAAAGGACGGCTGCTTGCATCACGGTGATCTAACAGTAACGCACTGAAGGTCTAGGATGACTTCGTGATGAAACCACTGTTATGCTGAGTGATGTAAGTACATCCTAGTATAAAAATTTAATTAAATCGGAGGGCTAAAATGGGACTAACAACAAAGAGAGAAATGCATCTAAAAAAGATGCCAATAATCGAGAATAAGATAACAACAAGCAGAAATGGAAGATTTTTGATACATAGAACGATAATAACGCACATCATGCCAACAGATTATTATCGAGCAGTTCTTGCAAACAGTATCAAAGTTACTGAAGAAGAATTGACTGATGAAGAAATAACAAAAATAATCAAAGAAGGCAGAGAATACTTGAAGGAACAAGCATAAGAGTTATTTTTCTTTATTTTTTATTTTTATTCTCTATAAATATCCCACATAGATGTTAGTATTGTGTCTATATCAGAATGTACTGGTTTCCATCCTAACAACTCAAAAGCTAAGCCTGATGATGCTACAACTGTCGCAGTATCACCAGCTCTTCGCCCTATAATAGTATAATTAATCTTTTTGCCAGTGATTTTTTCTGTTTTTTTTATAATTTCAAGTACACTATGACCTTTCTGTGTTGATAGATTAACAATAAGATCTTTTTTATTATTGATAATATAATCCATTGCTAAAAGATGTGCTTTTGCTAAATCTAATACATGAATATAATCCCTTACACCAGTACCGTCGATAGTATCATAATCATTCCCGTAGACTTGAACTTGCTTTCGCATACCAGAAGCGGCCTCCATAGCTATTGGTAATAAATTTCCAGGGTTTCTCTCTTTACATTTTCCAAGTGTGTATCCTGCAGCATTAAAGTATCTCAATGCAGCAAAATGTATGCCGTGTAGTTTGGAATACCATTCTAAGAACTTTTCTATTTCTAGTTTTGTAAATCCGTAAAAACTTTCAGGATTAACTGGATGAGATTCATCCATAGGAAGATATTTTGGAGCACTATAAACAGCTGCAGATGACGAAAATACGATTGCTTTAACATCGTGTTTAACCATCGCATTTAGAATATTTATTGTACCAATTATATTTGTGAGCATATATCTATCTGGATGAATCATTGATTCGCCGACATTCTTCAGTGCAGCAAAATGAAATACTATATCGAATTTTTTAGAGAATACTTCATCTAACTCATCTAGATTAAGAATATCGCCTAATACAAATGAAGCACGCTCATTTAAGTTTTCCTTGAAACCGGAAGAAAGATTGTCAAAAACAGTCACATCGTGACCAGAATCACATAATGCATCCACTATATGACTACCAATGTAGCCTGCTCCACCTATGACTAGAATTTTTTTCATTTCTTTTTCTTAGAGTCTTTACTTTTCGCTTCCCGTATAGCTATTTCTCTAACTAATTTTGTTAGTTCATTCTTTTGACCGTCTAGGCTGACGTATAATCTAAATACTATGTAAAACAATAACAATATCAAAAATGCACTCACGATTTGAACAATAATAAACCAATCCATTTAAATCACCTTTTCAAATTTATTCAATCATTCTCCTAAATAACATTTTAGCAAAAACTCTTAATGCTTGACGCATTCCACCATGACCGTGTTGCATGGAATAATCAGTATAAAGTATAGTTACAGGAACCTCTTTGAATTTCAAATTTTTTTTATGTATCTCCTCTACAATTTGTGAAGCGTGTTCCATTCTATCGGAAGTTATGTTAATTGTTTGCGCGGCTTTTCTATTCATTGCTCTAAAACCATTATGTGCATCAGTCATTTTAGCTCCATAAAAGAAACGTACAACCAGCACAGCAATTTTCAATGTTAATCTTCTAAAAAAAGGCATACTAACAGGTTTCAAGAATCTGCTTCCCAAAGCAATATCACATTGCCCGCTCTTAATTGGAGCAATCATTGCCTTTAAATCCTCA
>JANNSE010000013.1:0-6533 GCA_031402215.1 Candidatus Woesearchaeota archaeon
CGATCCATTTCAATCAGGCGGATTAGGAACTCCAGCAAACGAAAGAGTTGTAGCTGGAATGATACACAAGGCGCACATGGGTGTATTATTTATTGATGAGATTTCAACACTTGAACCTGCAACACAACAAGATTTGTTGACAGCATTACAAGAAGGTAAATATCCTATAACAGGTCAATCAGAAAGAAGCGCTGGTGCAATGGTAAGAACAGAACCAGTACCTTGTCAATTCATTCTAGTAGCTGCAGGTAACGTTGAAACAGTACAACACATGCATCCAGCATTGCGTAGCAGAATCAGAGGATACGGATATGAAGTATTCATGAGCGAGACTATGCCTGATACTGTAGAAAATAGAAGCAAGGTAGCAATATTTGTATCACAAGAAGTCAATAAAGATAAAAAAATTCCACACTTCGATAAAGAAGCTGTAGAATATATTATAGAAGAAGGTAGAAGAAGAGCAAATAGAAAAGGACACTTATCAATAATGTTTAGAGACTTAGGCGGATTAATCAGAGCAGCAGGAGACGTTGCTGTTGAAGAAAAAGCAGAAATCGTTACTAAGAAACACATAATCACAGCTAAGAAGATTGCAAGATCATTAGAACAACAAATGTCTGATAAATTCATAGAGAGAAAGAAAGAATATGAAGTAATAGTTGTCAGTGGTAAGAAAGTCGGACGTGTCAACGGATTAGCAGTCATTGGTTCAGGAGTAAATTATTCTGGAATAGTATTACCAATAGAAGCAGAGGTAACTCCAGGAGGAAAGGAAAATCAGATAATAGCTACTGGAAAACTTGGAGAAATAGCTAAGGAAGCAATAACAAATGTTTCTGCAATAATCAAAAAATACTTTGGTGAAGACATCAAAGAGCATAAAGATGTATATGTACAATTCCTACAAACGTATGAAGGTGTAGAGGGAGATAGTGCAAGTATTGCTGTAGCAACTACAATTATATCTGCATTAAAGAAGATTCCGATAAAACAAGATTATGCAATGACAGGATCACTATCTGTACGAGGAGAAGTTCTTCCAATAGGCGGAGTAAGTGCAAAAATAGAAGCAGCAATAGCGGCAGGAATTAAGAACATAATCGTACCAAAAACAAATGTGCAAGACATAGTTGTAGATAAAGAGAAATTATCAAAAGTCAAGATTATACCAGTAGAGACAATAACAGAAGTATTAAAAGAAGTTCTAGACTGGAAGGGAAAAGAAGACATATTAAAAAAGATTGAGCAAAGAAACGAATAAAGAAAACATTAAATACCTAAACGAACAAAAAGACAAAATATGACAATAATTAAACAAAGAGGTTAGACATGAACAAGCAATCCAAAAAAAATTTACCAAAAAATAGGCAATACTTTAGAAATATAGTAAAGACCGTAAGTGAAGTGGATAAAGAGATTGCAGAGGGATTAAGAATACTGGAAAGTGTAGACAGAAAAATAATTTCTATATTCGGATCTCATGTACCTGATAAGAAAAATAAATATTATATACATTGTGAAAAAACAGCATACCTGTTAGGATTAAAAAAATATGCTGTATTAACTGGTGGTGGCCCAGGAATAATGCAAGCAGCAAATACTGGTGCGACAAGAGCAAAAACCATATCTATGGGATTTAAAGCAGGAATGTTAAAAAAAGAACAAGGAGTAAGCGACGATATATTCACATATCAAGAATCATTCAAATTCTTATTTGCAAGAAGATTCTGTCTAGCGTTAAAAAGTAATGCGCTAGTATTTTATCCAGGAGGATACGGTACATTAAACGAATTATTTGAATATGCTACAATAATACAAATACATATAGTAGATCCTGTTCCAGTAATATGTGTAAACAAAAAATATTGGGAAGGATTATTCAAGTGGTTAAAAGCGCAACCATTGAGAGAAAAATATATTACTCCAAAACATTTACAAGGAATATATTTTGCAGAAACACCTGAAGAAATTGTAAAGATAATCGAGAAGAAAACATAAATAGAAAATTAGATTCGAGGCAACCACCATGATAGACGCACTATACTTCGGAATATTCGGAATGTTATTATTGCTAATATCTTTTATTACAGAAGTATTACAATTATTACATAAAGAACACCGAATATATTTACTTCTAAATTTCTTTGGTTCTACAACCATGGCATATTATGCTTCTGTAATTAACTCGTGGCCATTCTTAATATTAAATGTGGCGTGGGCACTATTCTCAATGTATGGATTGATTAAATTATATTTTAATAAGAAAAAGAATTGAAATAAAAAAATTCAATAAAATAATAAAAATATTTTTAGAATTCTAGTTTATCTCCTACGGCCGGAACAAATACTTTACACGACGGTAAAGCAGTCTTAGCCCATTCTGCAACCATCATACTATTTTCTGGATCACCATGTTGTAATATTAAGTTCTTAGGATTAATTTTTGTAATTAATTCTCTAATTTGCGGATCATCTGCGTGTCCTGAGAAATCAAATTTTTGAACTTGACATTTTACTTGAGTTTTCCATCCATGTAAATATACGAAACCCTCGTCTAATAATAATTGTCCGTTAGTTCTTTTACATTGATAACCAGTCATAAATATCGCATTATCAGGATTACCCCAGAGATTATCGACGTAAAATAATATAGGACCGCCTTGCAACATTCCGCTTGTTGTTACAAATATTGCATGATTACCGACTATCTTTTCTCTTTTACTAGCTTTCTTTACTAAATCTATTCTCTTATTAAACATATCATATAATGCTTGCTTATTATTAAGATATGATTGATCATTCTTTAGTATAATTTTTGTAACCTCGACACATAATCCATCTAAATATATGGGCACTTGCCACTTTCTTCTTGAAAGCATTAATAATATATCTTGAGATCTTCCTAATGCAAATACTGGAATTACAACAGAGCCTTTCTCTATAACTTGTTGAATTCTGTCTAAGAAAACAGTTTCAACTTCCTCGTGGGCTTGCATTGTTTTTCCACCATATGTTGTTTCTGTTATTAATACATCAATATCTTTTAGATCGCCATTAGCAATTAAACTATCTAATTCTGGACCGGCACCTCTCATCAATTCAGTGCTTTTCAATTTAAAATCTCCAGTATAAAGCATCTTCTTACCTTCGACTTTTACTAAAATCATCGCACTACCAGGAATATGTCCAGCATTCAAAAATTTAAATTCAATATTTTTAAGAGTATATGATTTATTGTATTGTACAACATTTGTTGCTTTTAGTACTTTCTTCAAATCAGGTTTATCATATGCAGGATGTAAATGTTTTATACGTGCTATCTTATAAGAATCTTGTAACATTATAGTTGTTAAATCTCTAGTCTGTTCAGTAGCATATATAGGACAAAGAAGATTAAAATGCTCGAATAGAGGCAATGCTCCATTATGATCAAGATGTGCATGACTTAGAAATAATGCATCAACTTTTGGTAGATCAAAAACTTCAAATGGTGCTTCGAAGCCATGTTCCTTAAACTTTAATCCGGCATCCATCAAGAATCTACGTTCTTGCCCTGCAGAATCTACACTAGAAAACTCGATACAACTCTTACCAACTTCTCTTGCACCGCCGTGAAAAATTAATTTCATAACCACACCTCTAATTAATATTATAATAAGTATTAAATTCTAGAATTGAAATATATAAAGGTTGTGGAAATAAGAATAAGATAATTAACTCAAATTTCGAACGGCCATAACCAAGGTTTATTTTTTCTATATTCAATAATCCTACGACACATTTCTTCCCCACAACGCATAGGATTATAATTAGGATAGCTATTAATTTTAAAATTCTCATCGAGCATCATAGTGGGAAGCATATCTGTAAGATCTTCATCCACTAATACATCCAAACCTACAGCATAAGCATCTTTAGCGAATCTATCGACGCAATCATCGAAGTAAAATCCTCCAACAACAAGTTTCTGAATTGGAGTCGGAATTAATTTCGATAATATCTCCGTAGTATCTATGTGATAGTCTTTTTTCTTTTCGTGTTGCGCAGTCATATCGCTCAATGACATACTAGAAAATAATACGCTATCAGAATCCCTCAACCAAACATAAGATGAGACCGTTTCATCCCTCAATAACACATAATTTATTTTAAAACCGCTTTGTCTATATCTAGAATCAATGCATGTGTTAAGTGTATGAATATATTTCTGTCTTAATGCTTCATCGCAGTTTGCTAGAGCCGAATCCCATTCGATGTGATTTTCATCTGGAAACAAAAAAACGAAGTGATTCATGAAATTCACCTAAAATATAAGAATTAAATAAAAAGAATAATTAAAAAAATTTAGAACACAAACTTTACTAATAAAATTATTAGTATTGTTAGTATTACAACAACTGCTGCAACCAAAATTATTAAGTATTCTGGGCTGTCCACGAATGATGCACTACCATAAACCGGTGTTGCTCCATTTGTTGGTACAACTTGTGGAATTGTTGGTTGAACGTTTCCAGGGTTGATTACTGTTGGAGTTGTTGGTACTGAAGGTACAGTTGTTACACATGGATTAACTGTTAAAGTTACAAACTTAACATCGCTCTCAGTATCTGTATTGTAGAATGATGTTATCATTATATCATATTGTCCAGGTGCAGTCTTGTTATCTATGTTGAATGAGTAACTCTTCTTTATAGTGTCGTCTTCATCTAACTTCATTGCATAGAATCTTTGAGATAAGTCTAAATCATTGTTTTCTATCAATAAATGAACTTTATCTTCACTATGACTTCCAGTGTTTTTTAATTCAGTATTTATTGTTACCTTACCACTGCATGTTATTGTTTGTGGTGATATTGAAACAGTCTTTAATGATATTTCATGTGATTCTCTTACAACTTCTATTTTTGTGTTGTATGTATCAACATATACTATTCCGTTTTCGCCTCTTCCGTCAACTCTTACACTAATACTGTAATCGTCTCCATCTTCAGCATCTGTTGGTATCTCTGAACTGAATGATACGCTGTCTTTATCACCATATTCTAAATCGTTTAAGTCATCGGATTCATCTAAATCTAAATCACCAGAACTTCTTATATCAACTTCTACGTCTCTGATTTCTATATCTTCATTACTATCGAAGTTGTTTCTAACGTAAACAGTTACCTTTATTGGAGTTCCTGCCTTTAAGTCATTATCGTAAGTTCCGTCTCTTCTTAATGTTCTTTCTTCACCATCAATTTCTATTGTTACTTTTGAAATTTCAAGCATCTTCTCTACAGTCACAAATGTTCTTGCAGTTTTTGATACTCCTACAAAATTTGATGTTGCTACAATTCCGCCTGCTATTTCAGTTCTTCCTGAAGTTTGTGTAGCTGGAATGTACATTGTTACAGTTACATCTGCACTTGCAGCAGGATTTAATGTTAGAACAGATTGACTAAGACTAACAAGGTAAGTTGAAGGCATATTTGATGCCAAGTTTATTGTTAAAGATTCATTTCCATCATTAACAACACGTAATGTCTGACTCACATTAGCATTAGGTGATTGAGCTGTTGACCCAAATTCTAAATCATTTACAGTAAATGATGCAGCAGCGCATACGCTGGATGCTAATGCTAAAAAGACTAGCAAAAATAAGATGTTCTTCACATTTTTCATTTTATAACCCCCAAATATCTTGAATAAATATTTGATAAGTGCTCAATAAGCACTCAATTAATTGTGTTGTTACTACGTAGTAAAGTATTCTTTATAAAGGTTTCGGAAGTCGAAGACTTCCGGAACTCAAGAACGTAAGTTCTTGTTGTTTCGGTGATATATAGTGTTATATAGGAAACGCGGTAAATACCACCTATAACTACTTTCTTACTAATCCTTTGTTGAAATCAAACATACTACCTAAATCGATGTTATTCTCTTCGTAAGCTTCCTTCGGTTTGACATCCTTAGGCTTCTCTTTAATCTCTCGAGTATGCTCTTCTAATTTACCGTCTTCTTCCATCATTTCAACTAGCTTTTGAGCATCTAATTTTGGTTCGGGAGCAGGCTCGGAAACAGGTTCTTCAACTTGCTCAGGAACTTGTTCAACCTCAGAAACTTCAGAATTTGCAACAGACTCTATAGAAGATTCGACAGCAGGTTCAATGACAGATTCAGACTCTATCTCCAATTCTACAGGAGCAATTTCATGAATAATCTCGATATCCTCATGTAATGGAACATTCGATTCCGCAGGAGTTTTCAATTCAACAAGAGGATCTATATTGTGAACAATCTCAATATCCTCATGTAACATAGATTCAGGTACGACGCTATCTGGAACTATATCATCTACGGGTTTAAACTCTCTACGACTAATTTCTGCTTTTATTGCTTCTAATGCAGAATTATGTGTGTCATGATCAAATGCTTGGCCTAACGTTTTATTACCAAAATTTGTAGAAGTGTATTCCGGAGCAGGAGGTTGTTTAGCAACAGGTTTAGAGAAATATAGGTCTTCCATTTGTCTAGGAGGTACTTTTGAT
>JANNSE010000014.1:0-4846 GCA_031402215.1 Candidatus Woesearchaeota archaeon
TTTCTCAAAATTTCATAAATATTTTTGATTTTTCTATCATTGTTCTATTTGAAATATTCAATTAATTCTATTTAACCGCCACATCCGCATCCACCAGCCGATGCGCCACAACTACCGCCACATCCTCCTGAGCCAGCCATACCACAAGTATGTGTTGGAGCAGTATCAGTATTCTCGGAACCAGAAAGTGCTGTTTGAGTATTATCTTGAATGGTAGTTGATGATGGTACTCCTTGAGTATTCGTTGTTGCAGAATCTGTTGCTACATCAACCACAGTAAATGTTCCCCTATACATATTCATTGAACAAGCAATTTTTATTATGCCTGTTTGTGTTGGCGTAAATGTTATTACATTATCTCCATCTTTAACATATTTTCTAATACTAAATGCAGATATAACAACATCTCTAGAACATCCTTTAAGTGTAGCCAAATCAGCAGTCATTCTAACAGGAACTCCTTTCTTTAATGTTGAAGGGGTAAGAATGTAATTTGATCCAGAAACGCTAAGTTTAACGTCTTGAAATTCTCCAGTAGGTGTCTCGACAGTATTTGTACCAATTGTATTTCCATTGGCTACAGCATTGCCGTTAACATCAGTATTAGTATTAGCAGGATTTTTTCTAGCAACCATAAATATTGTGAATGCTGCTGCTACAACCAATATTATCGCAGCAAATATAATTACGTTTCTTACTATTTTATCCATTTTATCCTCCAAACAATAACGATTTAGGTGCGTAAACTAGTATTGCTAATAACACAACACTTGCTACCACAGACAACAACGTAAATAACCATATACTAATCTTTTTCTTTATGATGTCCTTATTATCTTTAATAACTTCATCATGGTACATATATACGAATCCTGCTAGTATTGCAACATTGAGTATCATGTAAAACGGCATGAAGTATAATACGTGGTCCGTGAACATCATTACAGTAATCATTGCACCCATTGTGCCGCCCATAAGACCAGACATTGCGCCTTGAAGCATTCCCATAATACTAGCTCTACCAGTAATGAATCCTATAATTGTTCCTAGCATCATTCCAATCATTGCACCAATAAAATATCCATTTACAGCACCATATACTGCTCCTAGCATCATTCCTGTCTGCATTCCGAGAGTCATTCCAATCATCATGCTTGCCATACAACTAACATATCCTTTGTATGATGCATAATACCATAATGCTCCTCCAAGTGTAGCAATGCTAATATCTAAGTATAATATCCACCAGCCAAAGTTCATTAAGAAGTTTGGAATTTGATTTAGAAATGTAAAGTATCCAATAACCTGCAATAATAGTATTACCACTAAACTTGTTAGCGTATATAATATCAATTTTTTACTGTCTGTAAATTTTAATTTTGAATTTTTTTCAGTCATTTTATCCCTCATTTAATTCCGTCTATAATTTAGATCGCTTCAATAATAATGAATTTGTTACAACACTCACACTGCTAAGAGCCATTGCTCCTCCAGCGATTATAGGACTAAGCAACCATCCTGTGAATGGATAAAGTATTCCTGCTGCAATTGGAATACCTAACACATTATAGCATAGAGCCCAAAACATGTTTTGTTTTATTTTAGTCATTGTTTGCCTACTTAATTTTATCGATTTGGGAACATCTAACAAATCATTTCTCATTAATACAATATTTCCTGATTCCATTGCTACATCAGTTCCTGAGCCCATTGCAATTCCAATATCTGCTTGAGCTAATGCGGGAGCATCATTTACTCCATCACCAACCATAACTACTTTTGATGGAACGCCTTTATTAACATTTATATCTCTGTTCTGTAATTTTACAACATATCCTGCTTTTTGCTCAGGAAGCACTTCAGCAAATACATTTTCAGGATTTATTCCTGCTTGCTTTGCTATAGCTTTTGCAGTCCTAATATTATCTCCCGTAATCAAATATACATCTATATTCATATCTCGTAATTGTTTGACTGCAATTTTTGATGTATCTTTGATTGTATCAGCAACAGCGATTAATCCTAATACTTTTTTATTATC
Organism: Candidatus Woesearchaeota archaeon; assembly: GCA_031402215.1. Taxonomy (GTDB): domain Archaea; phylum Nanobdellota; class Nanobdellia; order Woesearchaeales; family UBA9642; genus UBA9642. The sequence continues at coordinate 2,042 of JANNSE010000014.1, forward strand.
CGATAATACCATTACTGTTTTTCCTTGTTCTTCTAGGTCTTTAATCTGCGAAATATATAACGCGGATAACTTTATTTTACTTGTACTCATTAATCTTTGATTACCAAAATAATAAGTTTTGCCTGAAATCTTTGCTGTTATTCCATGACCAGGAATTGCTTTGAATCCTGTCAATTTTGCTAAAGTTAAACGTTTATCCTGTGCACTCTTAACAATTGCATCGGCTAAAGGATGCTCTGATGGTTTTTCTATACTTGCAGCAATTTTTAGAAGAGAATTTTCACTAAGTTTGCTTGTTTTATCTAGAACCACTACATCAGTAACTTCTGGTTTTCCATTTGTAATAGTTCCAGTCTTATCAAATATTACATATTTAACTTTGTGTGCTGCTTCTAAACTATCGGCGCCTTTAATCAGAATCCCATTCTTTGCACCTTTACCAGTACCAACGATAATTGCTGTTGGTGTAGCTAATCCTAATGCACAAGGGCATGCAATCACGAGTACAGCAACGGAGGTAATCATTGCAAATGAAAATGATTTTCCTAGCAAGAAATACCACACAACAAATGTTAGTATCGCTATGATTATCACTATAGGAACAAAATAGTTTGCAATAGTATCGGCAAATCTTTGTATAGGAGCTTTCTTACCTTGTGCATCATCTATTAATCTGATTATGTTTGCTAAAGTAGTATTCTCTCCTACTTTTTTTGCTTTGAACGTAAATGAACCATGTTTGTTAATTGTGCCACCTATTACAGTATCGTTTTTCTTTTTTTCTACAGGAATACTTTCACCAGTAATCATACTTTCATCGATTGAAGAATTTCCCTCTATAACAATTCCATCAACAGGAATCTTTTCTCCAGGTTTTACAATAATAATATCGCCTAGAACTACATCATCTACAGAAATTTGCATTTCTCTTTTCTTTCCGCTAACCATTCGAATTACAGTAGCAGTTTTAGGAGATAACTGCATCAACTTCTTTATTGCTTCACTCGTCTTACCTTTTGCTGTTGCTTCAAGATATCTTCCGAGCATTACGAATGTTATCAGAATTGCAGACGTTTCAAAATATTGGCCTAATTCTGGTTGAAAGAATATTGCATAAATACTGAATAAGTATGCGGCAGTAGTTCCTATAGCGATTAAAGAATCCATATTCGCTGATTTATTCTTTAAAGCAACCCATGCGCTTCTATATATATCGGATGCTACAATAAATTGTACAGGAGTGGCTAGTAAGAATAATATGAATGCATCATAGGGAACATAAACTTTAAGAGGCATTAATATCATTCCTATAATAAATGCAGGGATAGAAAAAAGTAATCCTATAAGAAAATTTGTTCTAACAATATCTAACTCGTGACGTTCAGATTCCTCACGGTCTTTGAAATCTGTTTTATTATTAGCAACTTTGGCATCATATCCTCGACTTTGAACTATCTTAATTAAATCTTGTTCAGATAATTTTTTCTCGTCAAATACTACACGTGCTTTAGCTGTAGCATAATTCACATTAGCTTCAGTTACACCTTCCGTTTTAGAGAGCGATCTATTAATAAGAGTAGAACAGCTTGCACAATGCATTCCACTTATGTTTAAATCTGTTTTTTTTGTCATCTGTTAGTCATCCGGTTTTATTTCAATACTTTGTATCCGTCTTTTTCTATAGCTTCAACTAATTGTTTTTCTTTTACAAGTTTATCGTCGAATTCTACAACAACATTATTCTTTTCTAAGTTTACTGATGCGCTCTTGACGCCTTTAATGTCAGTTAAATTCTCATTTATTATCATCACACAACTTTTGCAATGCATTCCTTTAATTTTGAATTCTTTTTTCATATTCTCACCTTCTAAGCCAATACTCCAACAATAGCACCCTCAAAAAAGTCAGGCTCTACAATATGCATCATATCCATGCCCGTATTTGTTTTTTCCATAATACCAACAATAATTACATCACGACCAAAAAAATCATCGAGAGTATCTCCTGTGTTAGTAAATAACTTTTCTTCACGCATCATTTTTGCTTCATCATATCCTATTATTATAGGATAATAAATTTTTGTATCTGTGATTTTTTGATGGTAATCCGTCATTCTACCTTCACTCAACGAAACATTTACTGGAGAAGGAATGTTTTGTGAATATAAATAAAACAATTTAGGAGTTTTGGCATCCTTAAATTTTACAAACAATTTATCTGGTTCAGCAGGTAACAAATTATACTCCTTAATATTTACAAAATGAAAATCATCTACAAACGTGTTTGTCTTTGATAATATTCCTACAACAGTGAAAGTTAAGCCTAAATCCTCAAGTTTATCACCTACAGTATTAAATAATTTCTTCTCTCTCATCATTAAGCCCTCAATATCGCCTATGACTAATTCTCCTTCTTCGGGCAATGGTTTTCCGCTATCGGTATTCAATTTTTTAATGTAGTCAGGTCTAGCAGACACAAAAATTAGAATGTGACCGTTATCGTTATATGCGGCTTTTAAATCAACATATTGCAATAATGCTAATACATCTCTATCAATCTGCGGAGTCATACTCGATTTCTGATAAGCTCCTGTTCCAAAGTATAACACTGTCCCTAGCACTATAACTATTACAGCCATTATTATGGCAAGTTTTCTCGTTCCAATAAAACTATTGTCTTGAATCATTGTTTAACCTAATCAATCAATCTCGTTTAATACTAATTAGTAATCTGAAACACCTTATAAACATACATGTGAAACTAGTTACGCTAACTTAATTCACCATCGTAGTAGGTATAAAAAAG
>JANNSE010000015.1:0-8592 GCA_031402215.1 Candidatus Woesearchaeota archaeon
CTGTTTAAAGCTTTAATGCTTGTTGGGCAGGTTTGAACTTTTGAAACCCACCAAAAAGTTTATAAATAATTGGACATACCATATACCTGTGCTCAAACAAGTTATATGTGAAGGCATAAAATGTAGTTGTCCTTATCGATAATTACAGCGTAAACTTCACATGTTAAAAACCTTGTGAAAGGCATGTAAGTCCAAAAGACTAATAGTAATATAGCAAACATGGAGGTGTTTGTCAAATGAATAAAGCAATAAAGAAAATAGTAGCGTTTGGTGTAGGAGCATCAATGTTGTTAGGTACAGCAGCATCAGCAGTATTAGCAGCAGATTTGAGTGCATACCCAAGTCCATTTGTACAAAATGGAGTATTTAGTGGTAAGATCGTTATCGGTGAAAAGGCAGCATCAATAGATACTGTTGGCGCATTAGATATCGCAGCAAGCTTACAAAGAGCATCAACAACAGTTGTATCCTCAGCAGGAGCAGCTACACAAGTTGAAGGATCATTAAGATTAGATACTTCAAGTGATAGAATCTACTACGGTCAATCATTCAGTATAGATTCAGCAACAGCAGATGACTTGACAATGCTTGCAGATGGTACTTTCGAAGATGAGGAAGGAACTTCATTCGATTATACACAATCTATTGTATTTGCTAAGACACAAAATCTAGGATTTGATCATCACAATGGTGAATCAGATGAGGATTCATTCTTAGCATTTCCAATAACAACTAGTGCAGCAACTCCTTTGTACACTAGTAAGGTAACATTTACTAAAGCATTAAATGCAAATAGTTCAAATGTAATTGGAAACAAGATTGTATTATTCGGTAACGAATACACATTCTCAGGAGATACCGAAGCTGGTAAGTTAGTATTATACGGTTCATCCGAAGAAATATCAATCGGTATGGGCGAAGAAGTAACTAAGACAGTAAGTGGAAAAGAATACAAGATAAAGGTTATCGGATTCTCATCTACTAAGGTAACTGTTCAAGTTAACGGAGAAACTTACTCATTAGCAGAAGAAGCAACTAAGACATTCGGTGGAGCAAGCGGATTAAGAATATACGCTAAATCAGTTGATTCATGGGATGGCGGAAATGCAGGAACTACAGGTTTCGCAACATTACAACTAGGTGCTGAAAAGGTAGTATTAGAAAACAATCAACCAGTTGCATTAGGAACTTCAGAGACTGAAATCGATGGAACTCTAGTAACTTTAGGCGGATCAGTAACTGCTTTAACATCTATAAGCATAGCTGTTGCAGGCGATGATTCTGATACAGACTTCGTAAAGGCTGGCGGTTCATTTGTTGATCCAGTATACAAAACATTCAAGATAGTATACAGCGGTAACACTGCAGAATTCAAGGACGCATCTAAGGATATGTTCCAAGTTGCAGAGAGCGGAAGTACTAAAGTGAATGTAAAGATACCAACAACAGCTGGTGCAAAGACATTAACTTTATATGGTAACAGTTTGATGTGGGATACTACAAAGAAGATATTACCATTTGAAGGTGCAATTGCAGCAGAAGATGACTACACATACATTGCTCCAGCAGACCAAAAGTACACACACTTTGTAAAAGTTAAAAACATAAAAGCAGGTAACACTGATGGTTATGTTGAGTACGAAGATGTATTAACTGGTCAAGAGTTCAAGTCATTAGAAGGAGAGTTCAACTCTACTGGAGATAGCTTGTCATTGACTGTTGATGGAATACAATACTACGCATACATGAATGATACAACACATGTGGCAGTATTCAGAAACGATGCTAAGTGGGTAATATTCCCAGAAGTTGAATTAAAGAATGGTGAAACATTCTTCTTCACTGGTAATATTACACTTGCTGGACAATTGCCATTTGCTAACCCAGTGACTAGTACTACAACAGTAGTATTCCCAGGTGGACAAAACGGTGTAGAAACAGCTAACGGTGCAGCAGCTAACAACACAAGAGGAGAATTGGCTTATACATTTATTGGACCAATTGCAAACTTGACTAATGCAGCAGCAAACATATCCGGTTACTCTACAGTACACATCAAGCAACCAAAGGATTACGATAGTAACTATAGATTAGTAAGTCTAGCAACTACTTACGAAGCATCAGGAAACCCTGGACTTGCAGCACCTGCATTCACTGGAACAAGCGCATCAAATACTATGGCTGATGATGACGTAACAGCATACGTTAACTACTTTGGTTCATACGTAGAGAGAAACGTTCCAACAGGAGACGACTCTGATGAAGTAACTGTATACGTACCAGCAGATCAAGTATACGCAAATGTATTCTTGGCACCATTAGCAGCTAGTATAAGTACTTCAAGTAGCTCAGGCGCAGTAAGCTTAAACCCAATCAGTTTAGGTCTTGCAATCTTGGACTCTGAAGCGACTTTAGGAAGTAAGCCATACATCGTAGTAGGCGGACCATGTGCAAATACTGTAGCAGCAGCTTTAATGGGCAACGGCGCAGACTGTGCAGCAGGATTCACTGAAGGTAAGGCAATGATAAAGTTATTCACAGAGAAGAATGCTTTATTAGTAGCTGGTTACAGTGGAAAGGATACACAAGCAGCATGTAGAGTACTTGCATCATACAAGGACCCTAAGTATGCTTTATCCGGCACTGAAATGGAAGTAGTAACTACTAACTTGCAAGAGCCAACAGTAAAGAGAGTTTCAAGTTAAACTTGAAATTAACTTTTTTTCTTTTTTTTCTTTTTCTTTATTAAATTCTGATTCTAAATTTTTATTCAAAACATTTTTATATAACTAGATTCTAATTTCATCATGAGGTTTGGTTATAAATTATTAGTCTTGTTATTAGTATCATTATTCTTAGTTTCTAGTGCACAAGCAGCAGTTATTGCAGGAGTAACATTGTTTCATGGAGATAATTTTACCTCAAGCATAGGCGGAACATTCATGTTGTATGGTTCTTCACCTTACACTAAGTATAATGCTGCTACAGATAATCTAGAGTTGTTCTATAAGAGTATAATTATATCTAGTACGATTGATGATAGTGTAACCATAAGAAACGGCACATGTGAATCTACGAAGAAATATGTCTATTGTTACAAAGCATCTACAATAGATGTAGCCAATTCTAGAACTTATCGCTATGGTGATTATTTACAACCGATGATGACTGTAACAATAGAATCAATACCTTCACCAATTGCCCAAGTGACTTTTACTAGAGAATCTTCGCTAAGTGCATATTGTGGAGACTTAGTAACTGTTCCGATAATGGCTACAAATAGTGGCGGAATTGATACAAATATAACTTACACGGAATTTTTACCATTCAATACTGTTATTATGAGCACAGAAAAAGGTCGTGTAGATGGAAATATTATAACGTTTAAAGATACGGTAATTAAAGGCACATCTAGAAATTATTCGTATGTAATGTTAAATTCTGATTGTGAACCAAAGAATTGGAGTGCCACATATACTTTCACAACTTATAACGACACGTTGTCTAGAAATCTTACAAATCTAAATCTTGTTGTTCCAAGTTCGTACCAAATAGAAACAACTTTATCAAAAAATAGAACAAATAATCCTAAAGATACAATAGTTTACACGTGGACTATAAATAACACTCATCCTTCTTCAAATTTAGGTTTGGATATATCTTTATCAGTTCCTGGAGCAATAATTACAGAAGATTCCAAGAATCTACTTCAGTCAAAAGACACTTACAAGTATGTCGGCATTTTACCTGTTAATAGTAAGACAACATTATATCTAGAATTTCACGAGCCAAATTATGGAGAATATTTAGCTCACACTAATGGACTAATAAGCATAGGCAATCATGTTGATACATATACTTCTAATAAAACTTTACAAGTTTTGCCTGCAAAAGTCGAAACATATTTGACTATAAATATTACAACAAATACTTCTCTATACGTGGGTGTTTGGGTTAAGAATTACGATATCACTAGAAAATATTATTACATTTATGGAATATTAAAAGGATTAGGTGAAGATGAACCATTCTATGCTAACGGAATAGATCCAGACGCTAACATACGTATTGCAAATAAATTTTATAATACCACGGGAATGGGTGTAAAAGAAATAACGTTTGTTTTTGATGGAATATACAGAGATATAGACAGTATAGAACATCCAATACATTCAGAACAAAAAGTGTTACTTAATACTCCGCAAGCTTTACAACCTAATGCTACTGGTAGTAATATTATAGCTCAACCACCAATTCCTACAGTTACAAAAGTAACTACTCCTGTTGCTAAAGCAGGCAACACTACAACTAATAGCACTGTAGTGCCGAAAAAAGACTTTATCACAAGAGTAATTGAAGGTTTAAGTAAATTCTTACAATCCATATTTGGCTAATTTTAGTCATTCTTCTCAAATAGCAAACTTAATAAACTTTGTATGAAATCCATTAATTCTCAGTTGGGGTGTAAAAGTGTCAGATATCAGTATAACATACGATTTATTGTTTGATATTTTAAAGATAGAAAAGTCTCGTGAAGAGCTACAAAAATTAGAAGATAAATTCTATATTAATGTCGTTGATTATCTTGGTAGTAAAAATTCTGTTATAGACAATCCAAATACTCCTGTTCGTGAAAGAGAGTTAACTAGAATACAGTTAGGCAATGTAAAAAAACTCTTAGTAGAATTATATGATCGCAGAGAAAAAAAAGTAATTAATTTAGCAATATACAAAATAAAAACCGGTGCAGGAATAATAAATACAGAGGCATTGCTTAGTGAAGAAAAATATTTATTCGAAATGTTATGTTCACAATTATCCAGATATAGGGAAGCAATAATAGATAATGTTATTGATGGAAAAATGCCTGTAGCCGACGCTATTGTTTCTTCTAGAGTAAATATTGCTATTTCTAAACCTTCAGTCCAAGACGATGATTCGTCGGATTTAAGTGACGCTGATGGTATAAAATCTGTACGCTTCATAAAACCCGTTCCAAAATTTTTAGGTTTAGAAATGGAAACATACGGTCCTTATGAAGAGAATGATATTGCCTCATTACCGTCGAAGATTGCGAATATTTTAGTGAAGAAGAATCGTGCGGAAGAAATGCAATTAAATTAACTTGCTATTTTTTGTTATTAACTAATTGTTCTCCATAATATTTTGGTTTATTCTTTTCTTTATGACGTATTATTTTATTTTCTAACACTCTTATTCTATTCGTAACTTTGCTATTCTTAATTTTATTGGTTATAGAATGCATTCTATTTCTAAGTTTTTGCGCTTTATTCTCGTCCTTAGTAACATGTAAACCCCATGCAAGTATTGGTACTGCAATATAATTCAAACTTTGTAAAATCATTTGAACAATTTTTTTTATAATAAATTTATTTTTTAATCGTCCTTTAGTTACGGACGTCATCATCTCATCAAAAGGTTCAAAATCCGTCGACGAGGTATAATTTCTATCTTTTCTTGGTCTGATACGTGATTTGAAAACTCGATTCATAATCAAAGAAGCTTCTCGTACAATATCCCACGTACCCATATCACTACGCACTATGTATGCATCTCCTTTCTTAACATTTTTCCAGAATTCCTTAAAATTCTTTCCTTTTGCAATTACGATTCCTCGTCCAGGATTTCCTGTATGACTATCGCTACTTGCTACGATTCCTTTGTTTAAATTTTCTGCAAGTCGTTGTGTGATGTCATTAAAACCTTTAGAATAACCGCTGTTAATTTCTATAACATCAAAATACTCTTTTGCTAATGCAGGAATAACTTTCCAATTCAATCTCTCTTTTTTCTCGTGATAAAATGGGTGATTATACATCCAATCTAAGTCGTGTTTCTTAAAATATGTTACGAGCTCGTCGAGATCTCCTGTTTTAGCGATTTTTCTGATTTTAGTCAAATTTCTATTATTCAATCTGAAAATGTTAATGTGTATTGTTTGTATTGGTTTATATGTGACGATCTTTCTCGCAATTCTTGGTTTAACTGTTAATTCTACTGCCGGTACAATTTGGTATTTTTTTGTATACTGCCTTAGTTTTAAATGATTGTATCCGTTAAGTGTATCGTGATCTGTAAGAATGCTTCTTAATCCTAATTTTTTTTGCATTCCTATCACATTTTCAGGAGCAGTTTCTCTAGCATCTGGCACATCGTATGAGAAAGAGGAATGACAATGTGGATCTATTGCAAAATATCCTTCTTTAATTAATTTTCTAGCTCGTTCCATAGAGATTATTTTATTATCAGAAGACTCGTCTTTCATTGTATATAGAGAAACGCTTGAATTGTTTAAATATTTTGTCAAAGTTCTCGTCCTAATATCTTTTGTTTATAAATAACATTATAGAAATATTTATAAATACCCTATTATTCCTTCTATCGATACAAAATTAGTGTTATTATTCACGTTGAGAGGTCATAATATGAAAATTCCTAAGACATTAAAGAGACATTGTCCAACATGTAAAAAGCATACAGAGCATACTGTAAGTTTAGCTAAAAAGAAAGGTCTAAGTTCAGTACATACTCAAAGTAGATCTTCCTTAGTTAGAGTCAGAGCTCGTGGAGCAAGAAGAGGATTTGGTAATCAGGGAAGATTCTCAAGAAAGCCAATAGGATCAAGAAAAATGTCTGGTAAGAAATTAACAAAGAAGACAGATTTCAGATACGCTTGTAAGGTTTGTGGAAAATTACATTCCCAGAAAAAAGGAAAGCGTTCAAAAAAGATAGAGATAATCTAAAAATTTAAAATATTCGAGGTTAAAAAATGGTTAGTATCAAAGAGCCTGTATCAAAATTCATAAAAGTTCGTTGCCCAAAATGCAAGAACGAACAAATAATATTCGGCAAAGCAAGTTCAGAAGTTACTTGCTTAGTATGTGGTAGAGTAATTGCAAGTCCAACAGGTGGAAAGGCAAAGATTAAAGCTAGAGTATTAGAAGTTTTAGAATAAAAAATTCTGGTCCAATAAAAAATGTTTATTAAACGTTCGGGTTTCCCCGAAGAATCGGATTTAGTAATGTGCACAGTAAATAACATTCAGCACAATTCTATATTTGTAAACATTCACGAGTATGATCGTCAGGGCATGATTACTATTTCTGAAGTTGCTCCTGGAAGAATCAGAAACATAAGAGATTATGTTGCCGAAGGGAAGGTCATTGTTTGTAAAGTTCTTTACATTAATAAGGAAAGAGGATATATTGATTTATCTCTTAGACGTGTAACAGAAAGTCAGCGTAGAGAAAAGAACGATTCATTAAAGCAAGAGTTAAAGGCTGAAAAGATTATTGAAATGGCTGCACACGCCATGAAAAAGGATGTAAAAGTTCTATACGATGAAGTTGCTGCAGCATTCTTAGATTCATATTTCTATGTATATCAAGCATTCGATGATTTTTTAACAGGAACAATTGCGTTAAATGATTTCTTCGATAAGAATGTTGCGGAAAATCTAGAAAAAATCATTAGAGAAAAGATTAAGCCAAAAGAAATTCTAATTGCTGGAGATATAACTCTAAATACTTGGGAAGAAAATGGTGTAGAAGATATTAAAACAGCATTAACTAGTGCTATAAAAGATAATATTACTATAAGTTACATGGGTGGCGGTAGATATCGTATATTAACAAAAGGTACGGATTATAAGTTAGTAGAAAAATTATTGAAAGACGCATCTGATAGTATAACAACTTATATGAAAAAGCGTAAAGCAAATGTGGAGTATGAGCGTGTAAAGAATTTATCCACAGAAACTGCAGCATCTTAAATATCACAAGAATTATATATTACTATTCTATTTTTATAACATGAAACATATTCTAAAATGCCCCAAATGCGGTAGTTATGATTTACAAGAAGATTGTAGTTGTGGGCATAAGAGGATAGAACCAAAGCCTCCAAAATATTCTCCAGAAGATAAATATGGCCATTATAGAAGAGAAGCCAAAAAGATTATAGAAGAATCGGATGAAAATAAGGCAGAATAAAAATGTTAAAGTATAATAACAAAATCATTGCTTCTAAAATAGTTTATTGTGATAGCTTTCTACGTCAAGGTACGGGATTAACTTTTAGAACTAAAAGTTCTGTGGATAATACTGCATGGATATTTAGATTCAAGAAACCAAGAAGAGTAAGCATAACCATGTTCTTTGTATTCTTTCCAATAGATGTAATTTTTCTAGATAAAAACAATCGTATTGTGGAATTAAAAGAGAATTTCAGGCCATTCACGAATTATACTTGCAAAAATAAAATTTATTCGTTTATTGAAGTAAAAAAAGGTATCATAAAAAAGTATCGCCTACAGAATGGTTCGCGTTTAGAATTTTAGACGAAGTCTTATCAAAAAGTGTTTAATACAAACGAAATATTTATAAATAAGTTTGAATAGGGTATATCTATTATAATTATAAAGATGACATTGGCGTTATATGACGCCTTTGAGGTGAATTTTGATGAGGAAGTTTGGTGTTAGAGGTCAGGCAGCTTTAGAGTTTATGATGACTTATGGCTGGGCCATCCTTGTTGTTCTCGCTGCAATCGGCGCTTTATCATACTTTGGTG
>JANNSE010000016.1:0-3175 GCA_031402215.1 Candidatus Woesearchaeota archaeon
TAACGACATACGATTGACCATCATTCGAAGCAGGATCATATTTTTTACAAATAATATCTCTATTAGAAGTAAGAGAACTACTCTTATACCATGTTGAACCAGTCCAAGTAACACAATCGCCAGCCGGAGCCTCTGCCTCAGAGAAGACCCCTATATCAGTATCAGCAGTAAAACCTTTTTCATAACAGAATCTTCTAATAGAGATATTATTTGTAAAAAATATGATCCTGCTTCGAATGATGGTCAATCGTATGTCGTTAAAGTTCCTGTTGTTAATCCTACAACGGGAGTCGTTACCTCAGCTGTTAATTATGATTGTAATTCTATAGTTTCTGATGGTTTGTGTCCAAATGACTTCTCAACAACAACTCTATGTCCAATAAATAGCACTACCGGATACAGTCTTGATCCGGATTGTGGAACACATGAGAAGGTAAAGTGTTTGCCTATAATTGATGTTGATGGTCAGTCTGCTGGTAATACTTGTGATGAGCAGGATGTAGTTAAGATTCAAACAGATTCTTGGTGTGCTCTTCAGAAGTCTCCTGTTCCTGTAACAAAGGAACAAATGCATGCACAATGTGTTGGTGGAGCAGTAGTTCAAGATCCTTTGACTGGTTGTCCGAAATGTTTGATGTCCGGTGAGGAAGTGGTCTATGAGGGTGTTGTTAAGTATGTTCCTACTGCTGCAGATCCTGTTGGTAAGACTTCTGAGAATATGACTTTGGCGGTTGGAGAAACAATGATTGGAGGCAAGTATTATTCTTGTCCTTCGAAAAAATATGCTGCGGATAATCGTGGCGCGGGAGTTCAATGTTATCCAGATAATTTCAAGTGTGATGAAGGTACTAGGGCTACTTTGCAATATGGTTGTGATGAGCCTGCAACTTATAGTGGTGGTAAGTGGACTCTGAATACTAATTGTGTCTATAAGAATGCTGCAGGTCAGTATGTTAGATATTGTGGCTTAAACTCTTGGTATAAGGGTTATGAGATATACGATGACGCATTCACAATCGTAGTAAGATAGAATTTTTTATATTTTTCTTATATCTTTTTCTTTTATTCCTTGTTTTTTTAGTTTAATTTTACCTTTTTTTGCTATGGTAGATAATTCACTTATTAAATTATTTTTTGAAACAACACTCTTACCTGTCTTTTTCTCAAGTGCTATTCGAGTAGTATGAGCTATCTCTCCTCCTTCTTGTGCCGATATTTTACATTCATTAAATCCTTCATCATCTTTTGCAATAGTGATATCTGTTGTAGCTTTTTCTCCAACCATTGTAAGTATTATTTCCCAATCAGTCATGTGATCTCGCAAGTTTTGGTTTTTCTTTTCTAGTCCTTTGAATTCTTTATATTCTTGAACTGTCTTACCAAACGTCGCTTTACTGATTTCGTTAGTTAGGATTGCGAATTCTTTTTCTTCTCCTACATTTCTATTTTTCCATTCATCACTCAATTCTTGTCTTATTGCAATCCCACGCAATCTCTTATCAATCCAATCTTTAGGATACCCTTTCATCTCATAATATGATTTTACTCTGTTTTGTGCTAGTTCGGGATTTTGGATTTCTTCAACACGTTCATATCCTACTCTTGCAAGCCAAATTTTAAAGGGCTCAGCTCTTGGAGAAGGTATGGATTGTATTAATCTAAAAAGCGTTTCAGTATTAGCACAATCAGTTTCATAAAATTTATTGTCTTCGGATTGTAATTTCAGTTGTACGATTTTATCGTACAACTCAAAACCTTCATCAGTAAGTTTAATCTTTAAATCAGACCAATATCTTTTTGGTATCGAGCTTTCTGTAAGAACTGCCACTATATCTATAATTGAAAAATACCATTCATCTTTATGCCAGATTTTTCGTATTTTCTTATCTTGAAAAACAACCAAAGCATGATTTTTGTCCATAGCAATCACCTGATACAAGGAAATTCTTTTTATTTAAATATTTGACTTGAACATGTCCAGTGAGGCGTGTTCTTATATATAGAATTTTATTCATTTATTATTATTTTTCCTGTTTCTACTTGTTTCTTTTGTGTGCCTTGTGTTGTCTTTCTTATCAAGTATATTCCTGTAGCTAATCCGTTCTTATCCACAGATATCAAATAGTCTCCAGGAGGTTGTCTTTCATGATATACGTGTCTTACTGGCGATCCTAACATATTGATTATATCAATATCTGTTTCTCCTTGAATATCTTGATGGAATTTAATGTAGTTTGGATTAGGATTCGGGTATATAACCATGTTACCTTTCAATACTTCTGTATCGTTTATTCCTACTGTTATTGTGTTGAATGTTTCTGTACTGCTTGTTGTACTTTTTGAACCACTCTTGGCTTTTACTGTGTAAAAGTATGTTGTCTTTGATTGTAATTTATTTGGTGGTAAAACATATTTTTGTCCTACTATATCGTATATTGTTGTATCGCTTGGCGTACTTCCAGTGTTCCATAAACGTAAATCAAATTTCATAGGATCATTATCTATATCTGCTCCTTCATACTCAAACGTTGTTTCTAGTCTTGGATCTATTGTGCTAGAACTATTTGGTTTGCGTACTATTATTGTTGCCGGATTATCAAACGTAGTAAATACTGTCCATGCTGATTTTGTTCCTTCTTTATCACTGTTGTATGCCCATCCTCTTACTTTGAATGTTCTATTTCCAGGTAATTTTTTGTTAAAGCTGTTACCAAGTGTTGCTGTATCTAATACTGCAAGATCATCCAACGTTTTCATTTCATACTTGTATCCTTCAGCATATTGTCCGCCCGTTGTGCTAGTAACACTTACTGGTGAAGTTACTTCCGTAGCATTATTTAGAGGACCTGTTATTAAGATAGAATTCAAGTCACCTTTTATTATGGTATATATGTTATCTGCTGACCAATCTCCTTCTTGATCACTATTGACTCCTTTAACTCTAACTTTGTATGTCTTTCCAGGTTCTAGTTTGTCATATATGAATTGTAATGCGTTAACTAGCGTGTCTAATTTTATTGTGTTGTCTAATTCTCTAATTTGCCATCTGTGTTGCTCTGAGTTTGTTCCGCTTGTATTTGTGTATGTGAATGGTTGCACTACTTTTGTAGCATTATTTGCTGGAGTTACTGTTGATTCAACTCCAGGCTTATCTTTTATTATTGTAAATATATTT
>JANNSE010000017.1:0-2613 GCA_031402215.1 Candidatus Woesearchaeota archaeon
AATATGCACAAGTGTTTTCAAAATCATTCTTTTTTATTGCTAGCTTGGCAACACATTCAGGCAGTATATAATCGCTCGTAGATCCTGCAACAACCTTAGAAGATTTACAATCCTCAGGACTGCTAGCATTTTCAAGAGCTATTTGTATAAGTACATAACTTACACAATTACTCTTTAATACACCGGCGTAATCATTACACCCATCTAAACGCTTTTCTAGTATTATCTGTTTAATTTGCTCTTCAGCTATAGCATAAGCAACTTTTTCAACGCAATTTTCTGATTCATAAGACGTTAAACCCGTATCTGTACATAATGATTTATTCTTTGATAGTATGGCTTTTTCCCTAACAGCAGGGAATAAACATAATTTCTTAAATGATTTATCCTTCACAGCACTGCACATATCAGGATTACCGGTTATCATTGCCACTTGCATCAACTTTACATCTGGAAGATTATTCATGACTGCATTCTCTGTTTCTTTAACAATACTATCTATAGTTTTTGGTTGCTTAGTACATGCACTAAAAAATGATATGAAAATCAACAAAAATAATATTAATAGCAATTTAACGGATGAGCTGTTTAGAAAAACCTTATGTCTCATTATAATAAAAAGAGTTTACACTTTAAAAAGTTATTGCGACATTAGAATTTAAATATAACTCTGGAAATATCTTAATTAAGCATATAAGGTTATCCTTAATAAATCAAAAGCCTTGAAAGAATTATTCGATAAGGAATGGGAAGAATAAAATTTATAATATACTACGTCGAATAATACTTCTATGAATCTTAAAACAATTCCTATATTAGCAATTAATCTTGTCCTAATAATTAGCATAATATTCTTTGGCAATGATGCTAGAACAATAATAATATTGTTCTTTGCTGAAATTATCATTTTTTCGTTATTCAGAGCAGTCAGATTTGTCAGAGAACCTAATAGAGCATTACCAGGTCACTTAAGCACCAAAACCACATCGATAATGGCGGCTATAGTTGCTCCTATTAGTATTTTTATATTCATGCTTATCGCGAGTGATGTAAGAAATGGAGGAATGATAATCATATGGTCTGCCCTGAAGCAAAACATATGGTTCATAGCAAGTATAGTCGTTCTAGAGTTCGTATCTATGCTGAAATATTTTCATGATAAACCTTCAAAAGATTATACATTAGTATTAGGGGTTGCAAAAATACTTTTTGCCATTTTCTTAATGCTATTTTTAGGCCTGATAATAAATATTATAGAGATTTTAGGAATGATATTAAGTATCATAGGATTAGTCATAAAACCTCATTACAACGCACCTATAATAGCGGCAGTGATATTTGTCATAAGTAAAACGTTTATTGATTGTTTGTTCATAAGTAAAGAAACAGAAAAATAATTCTATCAAGTATTACAGCAAAAGGTTAGGAAGAAGTCTCATCTCTTCAATATCTCGCCATATATCTCGAGAACTTGTTTGTATATCTTACTCTTTTCTAAATCAGTAAATTCTTCATCATTATATATTAAGAAATCTGCTTGTGCTAAACACATTCCTACTTGTTGACCATTAAGTGGCTCTCCATATCCTTTATCTCGAGCATCTAATGCTACAAAAGCATCATAATCTATTAAATCTTTTTCCCCTTTTCTCTTTTGTGTTAATTCCCATCTGAATTCTATTGGCGAATCTACACCTATCAAAAAGAATTTTGAGTGATTCTTTAAATACTCTATTTCACCCACATTTCTTAGTCCATCTATAACTAAAGGTTTAGGACCATCTTTATATTTTAATAATAATCTTTCAGCTAATACTTGTCCACCGAACACTTTTCTTAATCGGTTACCTTCATCTTGAAGTATTATTCTAGTTATTTGAACGCCTTTAGATTTTAATTCGTCTTTTATTACAGAACTAAAAGTATCTACATCGCAGTTTTTTGATTTTAATATTTTTGAAACTAATCCTTTCCCAGAACAAAATGTTCCGCTTATTGCTATTACTAATTTTTTTTCATTATGCGACATGTTATTCTCTAATTAATGTTTTTCGCAGCAAGCTTTACATCTTCTGCTTTGATTGTTTTTCTACCAGCATGCGCTGAGAATTCTGCAGCGACTTTTGCTAATTCAACACCTTTCTCTTCTAGATATTCTCGTAATGCTTCTTTTGCAGGATCACTTACACGGATATCTGGAGAACCTTTTTTTAGAATTTTTTCCATAGCTGCCAACGGCAAGATTTTTTCCATATAATCACCCTCAACAATAATATAATTAACTAGTCTAGAATTGAATATTTAAAGATTGCGGATTATACTAATTGAGCACAACCATAAAACATATAAATGTTTGATACATCTTTAAAGTGGTGATGTAACATGACTCGAAAGGCAGTTTTTGCAGGACAATTCTATGAACATAATGAACAGGCATTAGATAAACAACTTACGGAGTGTTTTGAAGGTAAAAACGGTCCAGGAGCATTACCATTATCAAAAAGATCAAGTAAAATTCAAGCAATCATTGCACCACACGCAGGATATCAATTTTCAGGACCATGCGCTGCTTGGGCATATAAAGAATTAGCGGAAGCAGAATTTGCAGACATA
>JANNSE010000018.1:0-3950 GCA_031402215.1 Candidatus Woesearchaeota archaeon
CAGGACATCTTACGACACGAGCTGACGGCGGCCATGCACTACCTCTCGGCTCGTCAGATAAGCCCTTCAGACTGATCTTCATCCTGCCGTCGCTTCTAGTAAGGTGTTCTGCGTTGAGTTAGATTAAACCGCACGCCGCACTCCTGGTGTATTCCCCCGCCAATTCCTTTAAGTTTCAGTCTTGCGACCGTACTTCCCAGGCGGTGAGCTTATCAACTTCTTTTCGACACCGCATATTCTCGTAGAATATGCGACACCTAGCTCACAGTGTTTACGGCTAGGACTACTCGGGTATCTAATCCGGATCGCTCCCCTAGCTTTCATCCCTCACAGTCAGAACTGTTCTAGTTGGGCGCCTTCGCCACAGGTGGTCTACCTTGGATTATCACATTTAACCGCTCCCCAAGGCATACCCCCAACTCCTCCCAGTCTCTAGTCTAAAAGTGTCCCCTGCACGCTGTTGTATTGAGTTCAACAATTTCACAAAGGATTTTTTAAACCTGCTACGAATGCTTTAGGCCCAATATAAGATTGCCACTTGTGGCGCCGGGGTTACCGCGGCTGCTGGCACCGGTCTTTCCCACCACTTATTCTCCAAGATGTGAACTCTTGGCAAAAGCTTACATAAAATGTAAGCACTCGGAATCCCCCCATCACGCTTTCGCGCATTGTGGAGGTTTCGCGCCTGCTGCACTCCGTGGAGCTGGGACCAGTATTTCAGTGTCCCTCTCGGGGCTACCCCTCTCAGGGCCCCTACGGATCTTTGGTTTGGTGGTCCGTTACACCGCCAACTGCCTAATCCGCCGCCGACTCATCCTAAGGCCTTACGTTTAATGAATGGCTCATTCCAGAATCCATTCAATATCAAGTATTAGCCACAGTTTTCCGTGGGTATCCTCAACCTTAGGGCAGATTATCGACGTGTTACTGAGCCTGTTGCTGGCCATTACTGACCTAACTTGCATGGCTTAATCGAATTCCGATAGCAGCAATCCCCCGCAGGATCAACGGGAATTCAACTTTACAATCCTTATTCTAGATATTCTAATTAATTTTGCAATTAATCGAATGTTTGCCGCTAGAACTTTCTCTCTTATATTTGGGTCGCTCGATTTATTTTTATTAGAAACTTAAATTAATCAAGGAAATATTTACTAGTATGTCAATTATGCATGACACACATTCTTACATCATACTCGATTTTTATGTCAAGTACTCATTCAGTATTACTTCTTAAAAAGTTCTACCATTGACAGGATTTACGAACAATTCAGAATGGAGGCGATTTTATAGAATTAGGGAATTTTATTTTATTTATAAAACTTTCGTTTTAGGCCCCCGAATTAGCTTTAAATGAAATCTAGGGTTTATAAATGAAATTTTTTTAATATACGAAAATATAAAACTAATATAGATTATTGTATATTATGTGCTTTTGAAAAAAATCACTTAATTTGTTCTACGCGAGACTTTAATGTAGATATCTTGTGTAAATATTCGTTGACATTCTCGTTATCGTCGCCTTCATGGATATGTTCTCTTTTTTTGATATCGGAGATCTTCTTGAATAAACTATTCAAATAGATGAGTAAATCTCTTTTATTGCCAGAATTGACCTTTCCATTGTTCAGACTATTCTCAATATCGTTTAGATTATTTTCATCAATTTTATCTAGTTTAAATTCTTTATATCCTCTAACTTGCATTATTGAATCATCAACTTCATCATCATATGGCATAATATCACCCACTCAAATATTTATTTATCGTCAACTGTAAATAATGTTGAATCATGTACGTCAAATAGGCCTATTCTTGCTCCCGCGTCGAGCCAGCCATGTGAATAATTTAATGCGCCAAATGCTAGAACATATTCTTTATTCTTTCTAAAGTATCCTGCATCACTATAATATCTAGATGCCATATCATAAAAATCTTTAGCTTGTTTAGATTTTGTTTTACTACTCGTATTCATTGCTTTCTCACACATTTTTAATGCTCTGCCTGTTATATCAAAATATTTATCTAATTTTTCTTCAGTAACTTTATCTATTACTCCCGAATATTCTTTTTCATCTATATGATACATTTTATCCTCACAAGCCTCTTATCAAATCTTTAGACGTTACATATTCTTCAAATTTTATTTCATCTAATTGATTATTCAACTCTACTATTTGATCTTTTCTCACAGTATTTTTTAAGTCCTTACCAAGTCTAGCCATTCCGTGTGCGCATTGACTAAGATTATTTTTTAATGAAGTTAAACTAACGCGTAATAATCCTAACTCATCAGAGAGTGCTTTGAAATGTTTTGATCGATTTTCTTCTAAAGTTGCAATTTTTTTCTCTATAAATAATGCGTCTTTCTCTAAATATCCTACTCTTCTATCAATTCTATACAAGAAATCATATACTTGCGAATAATCTGCTTGTGGTGCGTCTGCCATTTTATTATATAGTACTATTCACATTTATAATTTTAACGAAAATTAAATAGAAATAAAAAAATTGCAATAAACTTTATTTAAGTTTGTAATTTACTTTTAATTTCTCGCTTTCTGCTAATACTTTCTCTGCACTCCAATATATAGTAGGTGGTTGAATTAGATATTTTTCTCCAGACATGTTGTGTTCGTCGATTAATTTTTTCAAGTTCTGTACTAATGTTACTTCTTTTGGCGTGAGATCTTTAGTCTTCTTCTCCCCTTTTAGAGTAAATAAATTTAGTAGTAGCGAATTTATTTTTTTAACTTTTGTAACAATTTCTTCTTTAACGTTAGCCATTTTATCCCTCGCAACAAATATTTTAATAATGTACTATCACATTAATATGTTATTAATTATATAGATATCCTATCATCTTGTTTAAAAATCTTATCAAAAAAGTATTGTTTCAACTCTAAAGTCACAGCAAAAGCTTTTTATACTAGAATCATCTAAACACTTATATTGTCAGTAAAAGGGGTGTTATATGCAGAATTTAGAACCTCCAGAGGTTCCTGTAGACTTGTTGTCTCAATTACCAGTTGAAGAACCAAAAAAGCAAGAATCAAAAGGATTCTTTAAACGTATTTTTGCAAAAAAAGACGATTCTAATAAAGTTTCTGAGAATACTAATTTGAATTTCCCAGAGATAGATTTACCAAACACGGACTTGCCTTCTATGAATGCGCCTTCCCTGGACTTAGGTAACGTTAATAATATAGATTTAAATTCAACAAATATCGATTATGATATTTCTAATCAGAATACTGCATCCGGAATGCCTTTAATGTCTGATCAACTTGAACAATTACGAAATAATTTGACAGAATCAGAAACGGAAATGTCGAAGGAAGAAAAAATAAAAGGCAAAGCAAAAGGTAAGGCTAAGAAAGGTCAACAAAGAAACGTTAAAAATGTTGATGAAACATCACAATTCGATTGGAATAGAGAAATTCAAGACCAAGAAATATTAATACATGATAGTAATAGATCCAATCAAGATGTAAATCTTTTAATGACACAAGCAGAAGATCACATAGAAGATAGAATGTCTCACACTGATTATACTACTTTAATGTCAGAGCATCAGGATATTACTCCGGATTTAGAAGAATTACCAATTCAAGAGATGAATACTGGTTTAATGAATCCTTTGCCGGAAGTTTTGCAAGAGATGCCTAGAATGGATGTCGAGCAACAAAAAGCATTCGCTAAAATATCTTCTAATCATCAAAAATTAAGAACCACATTAAATAAATATTTGAAAAATCCAAAATTATTTAACAGTAAGACGAGAATTATGGATTTATTTACACAATACGATGAAAGTGTGGAGAGAAATATTGAAGATAAGCAAATGGAATTAGCAAAAAGAAAAAGTTACGTAGATAAATACGAGAAACATCTAAAGCAACAAGAAAAATCCATTAAGGACACACAAGCGTACTTGAAAGGTCTCGACA
>JANNSE010000019.1:0-19770 GCA_031402215.1 Candidatus Woesearchaeota archaeon
ATCTCTATCTCGACACGTTTTAAATTATATGGTTCTGGATCACTCTCGATTTTTCGTAAAATACCATCTATCTTCTCCATTTCTAAATCAATAATATTATCGCTTAGTCTCTGAGCAATTCTGATATCTTTTTTATATAGCTCAAAATCAAATTCGGCTTCTTTTGTGAATGGATTCTTAACATAACTGAACAAATTTATTGCTAACAATCTACAAGAATCATATGGACATAGCGGAATTTCTCCACAAGGATTTGTAGAAACAGTGCCAAATCCTAAGTCAGCATAACAATCTGGAATTGATTCTCTTATTATTGTGTCCCAAAATAACACTCCTGGTTCAGCAGATTTCCAAGCATTGTGAATAATCTTATCATAAAGTGTCTTTGCCTTAATTGTCTTTTTAACTTTAGGATTATCGGAATTAATAGGATATTGTTGAACAAAATCTTTATCTTCCAGAACTGCTTGCATGAAGTCATCAGTTAACTTTACAGAAATATTGGCACCAGTTATTTTTCCTTCAGTCAATTTAGCATCAATAAACCTCTCTGAATCAGGATGTTTTACTGATATGCTAAGCATTAGTGCTCCCCTTCTTCCATCTTGTGCAACTTCTCTAGTAGAATTAGAATATCTTTCCATGAATGGAACAACTCCTGTTGAAGTTAGTGCGCTATTCTTGACCGGTTGTCCTTTTGGACGTATGTGAGATAAATCATGTCCTACTCCGCCTCTTCTCTTCATCAATTGAACTTGTTCTTGGTCTACATTCATTATTCCGCCATAAGAATCAGAAAGACCATCACTTCCAATAACAAAACAATTAGATAAGGAGACAACTTGATAATCATTACCAACACCTGACATGGGCCCTCCTTGCGGAATAATGTACTTAAATTGATCTATGCGAGAAAAGATTTCTTCTTCAGTTAGAGGGTTTTTTCCGTGTTTATTTTCTATTCTAGCGAATTCTTTAGCAAGTCTTCTGTGCATCTGTTCAGGTGAATTTTCGTAAAGATTGCCTAAAGAATCTTTTAATACGTATTTATTTACAAAAGCTTTAGCTGCTAATTCATCTCCCTTGAAATATTCTAAAGATTTACTGACTGCTTCAGCATTAGTGTATGTTTGTCTTTCACTAGAACTACTCGTTATTTGTTCCAACTTTAAATCATCAGCCATTTTCAATCACCCACATCCATATTATTCACGTCTTTTTTAATCGCGATTTAAAAACCCTTTAAAAAGGTCAACCACAACCCCTGGTGTTTGACTTCTCAACCAACCACAACCCGTAGTGCCTCTATTCCGAACTTATATATAAAGATTGTTGTGGTTTAAAGCATAGTTTGGAATGATTTCTTTGGAATTTATGGCCTCTGGAACTCTGCTTATGCTCGTTAGCGACAAGTTTATAACGAATTATCTGCTCCTGAGGTTATGTTTGATAATCGTCCGTACTTTAGACGTATGAATCGTTCTGTTGCTGATTCTGTTGCAGAAAAGGTAATCGAACTGGATAATACTAAATCGCTCTATATCTATGCGCCTGATGATTCAAAAGTAAAATCACCAAAATATTTGGATTTATCAAAATCTGTTGATGGTCTAGTATCGCAAGAAAGTGTATCTTTCAATCCGATAAGAAATCTTGGTACTGTTACTGTTAAAGCAACAGGTTTGGGTTTGGTGGCTAATGTAATTGTCTCATACTTTTCTAAGGATTATAATTGGGGATATGTCGCTGAATCTGCTGCTTATTCAGCTTATTTTGCTTACGATTATTGGAAAACAAATAGAAAAGCCGGTATTCCAAAAGTAGGAGTAAGTATTGATATGGTTGTTTTAGGAGTTGCTAGTTTTTTACTTAGTACGTGGCCTTATAGACTGGGAAGGAACGAACTCATAGACTACTCGATTAAGAACGATCTTGTGGGTTTTATTCCTAATCCTGATGCTGCGAGAGCTTTTGCCGCGGGTGTTACGCAACTCGTTTTACTGCCTTTTTGGCTTAAAACATTGCAACTAGTAAAGAAGGGAATTGATTACACGGATAATAAATTTAAATTTAAAAGTTATGTAATTAATTCTAAGTCCAATCCCACTATCTAGTGATTAACAGATAAATTTATAATCCTTCCTCAACATCCAGAACCATGCTCAAAAAGGAGTACAAAGAGTATAAATCTGAGTACGATTTTGGAAAATATGATTCGAGAAAAGTATCTCGTTATAATCCTAATTCTAGCATCGCTGACATCCTAAGTGAAGATATATATTTTGGCTTGAAAGACACTAAAGACAATATTGCAAAGACTGCTTCTAAATTATATGACGATACTATTGGAGTGCTTGTTAATGACAAGGTAAAACGTGGTAAATTTGTTACAATTAGTGCTACGCTTCTAGGAGGTCTTGCTGTTGCAGGAATCTTTAATTATTTTGGGGCCGATGTTGCTCATGCTAGAGATTACGTTGCAGAAAAAATAAGTAGTCATTCGTTTAAATCAGAGATTATTGCTCATGGAGCATTTTCATTAATAACATTTATGACTATGTCCACACGCAATTATATGAAGAAAGAAGGTTACTCTTTTAAAAAGAGTCTTAAGTTAAGTCTGATTGATTTAGCTGTATTAACTAGTCTTTCTGCACCAATAGCATTCTTAGGATATGAGCCTGTTAGAGACATTCTAGTAACTGAGGGTATAGCTGAAGGCATGGATCCAAGAAAAGCAGTATTGTGGGCACAATTGAAACTCGTTATTCCTTATTATATTGCTGTTATATCCTCAAATAAACTATTACGTTATTTTGTTACTGATAGGCTTGGTATAACAAATGGTAATGGAAAAAAGGAAATACCATTAATAGATTCTAAAAAAGAAACAATCGATAATAAGGTTAACGTAGCATCATAATTCTTTGACCATGTAAGGTCCTTCTAGAAGATAACCTAGTTTTCTATAATATCCTCGCACTCCAACACCGCTTATTACTATCATTTTATTTTTCTCATTTTCTTTTGCAATATCTTCAGCTTTTGCCATTAATTTCTTTCCAATTCCTTTGTGTTGTGTCTTACTACTATCAGCGTGTCCGATACTAACTGCTTGACCATAAACATGAAGTTCCCTAATTAATGCACTTGTTTCTGTGATTACAGGATGTAAACATCTTGTTGGAATTCTTAATCTAACGAAGCCTAAGATTTTATCATCATATTCCATACTGATAAAGTATTCCTTACCTTCGCTAGCAGTATATTCTCTAACTATGATTTCAGGTTCTCCTTCAATGACTTCTTGTTTAATTTCTCTTGCTCTTATATCTCTAGGATTTACTTCCTTTTCTTGAGCCAATTTATCAACATATTGTCTAAGATTAGTCTTATTAACTCCCGCAGTTGTAGCATACGTTGGAATATCTCTTTGTATTCTCATTATTCTACAATATTCTGGAATGAAACTATAACTTTCAACAATTATTTCGGCCGCTTCTTCAGTTGTTAATGGTTCGAATTTTCCCATCTCATGCTGTTTTTGTAATACGGTTCCAGGCATGACCATGCAAGGATATATTTTCAACATGTCCGGTCTGTATGCTGGATCATCGAAAAGTGTTTTCAAACTTGCAATATCTTTTTCCTTACTGATTCTTCTACCGCTAACATCAGGAAGTCCTGGCATCATGTGAAAATTTAATTTAAATCCTAGGTCTCTTAAGTCTGCAATAGATCTTTGAGTTTGATCAATATCATGACCTCTATTCACGACTTTTAATATTTCATCGTACACTGTTTGTACTCCTAGTTCGATTCTTGTAGTTCCTAATTCTAACAATTCTGCTCCTTCACCAGCAAATGCCCAGTCTGGTTTAGTTTCTATTGTTAGTCCAATACATCTTATTGCAGAAGTTTCGTTTAATTCTTGTTCTTCTTGTAATGTTTTTACGTCTTCTTCTTTTAATAATAATACTTTATCTCTTATTCTTTGAGTTCTTCCACTATCTTGAATATCTCCTGGTAGCTCGAAGAATTCTTTGAAATATTCTAAATCTAATTCTGTTTCTCCGTTTTCTTTTTGTTTATAGAATTTTTTAGAAAAATCGTTATATGCTTTGAATGAGTAATAGATATATTCTTCTTGATACTCTTGCAGGAACGAGGTAAACGTTCCACCCATAATTATTTGATCAACCTTATCAGGATTTTGACCAATAACAATGTATTGTTCTAATCTGTTAAATATTATTCTGTATGGGTCGTAATCGTTTCGTATTCCGCGCATCGTGCTAGGTTCTTTACCTGTATAGCTTTTTGGAGTATTTCCGAATACGCTGTCTACTCCGCCAGGACAATATATACATGAACCGTGAGGACAATTTATTGGTTTAGTCATTGTTGCAATTACAGTAACTCCTGAGCCTGTTCTCATTGGTTTTGTTTGTAAACATCTTCGAATGAGTTTTGCATCTTCAGGTTTAGCATTCAAGTATATTGCAATATCCGTCGGAATATCTTTTATTCCATATTTTTGACATAACTC
Organism: Candidatus Woesearchaeota archaeon; assembly: GCA_031402215.1. Taxonomy (GTDB): domain Archaea; phylum Nanobdellota; class Nanobdellia; order Woesearchaeales; family UBA9642; genus UBA9642. Next base: position 4,550 of record JANNSE010000019.1, read on the forward strand.
TTTCTTATGATGAGCTAATCGCATCTTATCTGGCTGATTCTCCTTAAGCCATTCAATCATTTCTTCGAAAAAGTTCATATCCTCTAGAAAAAGAGATTAGTATAAAAATTTGATGGAGAAATACTCGGCGAAATAGAAAAAAGAAATAAATTATTCTCATACATTAAATCAACGGCACCAGCTGTTAGATAACTTTCCGTTCTGAAACAGCGTAAGTTTCAGTCCTTGCGAGTACACACCTCTGTCTTCTTCCAATATAATTCTTGCATTGTATTGTGGATTTCCTAATATCCATTTTTGCATCTTCTTCATTTCTTCTGTAGATGGCGCATTGATTATATCAAGATAATCATACATGTCGCGTACTGGCCAAGCACTTATTTTGTCTGCGCCTATGTTCGACAAATACTTTATGGAATCAATTAATTCGTTGCTCGTATAAATAGTATTCTTACTTAATACAATGTTTGCTCTCATCTTCATTTTTGCATCATGTATTCTTGATATCACTGTTTCAAGAGGAGGATATTTCTCAACTCTATATATTTGCGCATTCTTTTTATTATCTATATTATGTACTGTAACGTATACGGTATCCAATCCGCATTCTCTCCAAATAGGAAGATATTGTTTGCAGAACTCCTCATCTTCACCTATTCTTATGCCGTTTGAATATACGTGTATGGAATCAAATTTTATTTCTTTAGATTCCATTCCTTTTACCATTTGAAGTACTTTTGTCATACTAACAGGAGATAGTGTTGGTTCTCCACTACTATTTATTGCTAGACGTCTTGCTCCTCTTTCGTAACATTTTATTAGTGTATCATAAATAAGTTTTTCATCTATCTCTCCATCATATTTGGCCGCATGTTGTCTAAGTGGAATTCCAGCGCAATGTCCACAACTCGCATTACACTTTCCTGTTCCGACTATCAATGCCAAGCTTTCAAGTTTTTTCATTTTTATCCCTCTTCATAATCTATTTCATACATAATGCTCCCTCTCTTATCCATGAATATGCTACTGTAGCATCTTGAAATACTACGAGTTGTCTGACATAATCTTTTTTTGGATCATGTTTCGTTACATAATCTGTAATTCTCAAAATATTTCCTTTGTAATCATACACTCCACCACCCCATGTGTGTCCATGACACAATGTTGCATTGTTATGTAACCAATATTTTATTCCTAAAAGTCCGAACCATGAAGGCGTATACTCGTTTCTTGTACCGTCGGGATTTCCAATAGGCCACGATGTTATGTTATCTAAATTTTTCTGTATCAATGTTTTTATTGCATGCTCATATTTTTTCGAATTGTCTATTCCGCCTCTTCTTAATAATAATGTGCCTCTAACGCCTATTCCGTTCTCCTTAATATTTTCCATTATATTTTCTAATCTAGGATAACTTCCCAGATTGTATGCTTTTGCTTGACCCTCTTCTGTAACGTCATGTAATGATAATGCGACATTTGTAAGTCCTAGTTCCTTCCATCTTGGTAGATATTTTTTACAAAATTCTTTATCACCAAAATTTATGCCATTGCTGAATAAATTAACATTAGGAAAATATGCTCCTTGTGATGCGCATTTATCATATATCTCTAAAGCGTGTGTTAGTGCATCTGGATCACACGTTACTTCTCCACTACCTGTTAAAGAAAGAGACCATCCTCCATAACGTGCTGATAATTTAATTGCTGACTCGAGATTTCTGTCATATAATAATTGGTCGCTATTCTTTGCTTGTGGTCTTAAGTATTTTCCTGCACAGAAACTGCAATTAGCATTGCATGAGCCATTTCCAATAACTGCTGATACACTATATATCTTCTCAATACAAGCCATTTTTCCACCCCGAGCTTATGTTCTTAATATAGATATAGACTTGTACAAGTAATATATATTTCTGACACTAAACTGTCCGTAGTGTTGTATGCTAGAAATCTTTATATATTGGTGACACATTCTGGTATTATGCTAGATTCACAGACTATAAGCAAGATAGAAGAGTTTGTTTACGCAAAGCCTAGAAGCATTCAGGAGATAGCGACATGCATAGGGAAGAACTGGAGAACCGCAGACAGATACGTAGACGAAATAGAAAAGAATTTAGGAACACTATCCATAAGAATATTCAGAGGTGGGACGCGCGGAGCACTCAAAATTGTATATTGGTCATCTATGGAGAAAGTATCGCATTCAATATTTCAAGATAGACTAGAGAAAGATATATTTAATGCAAAGAGAAAGGAAGATTTCTCGCCGTTCGATATATATCAATACGTTCCCGAGAAGAGTAAATCCTTCTCTGTTCCTAAAAACGAAGAAACTTCCTTGACAGAATTTACAAACATACTTCTTAACGCGAAGAAACAAGTATTATTCTTCTCAGGAAATCTCTCTTTTATAAATCTCAAAGACAAGAAAGAGAATTCATACAAAATACTTGAAGAGTTAGTGAAGAGAAAAGTTAACATCAAAATTTTATGTCGTGTAGGATTAAATGGTAGAGAAAATGTAGAAAAAGTACTATCTTTGAACGCAAAATATGGTAGGGAACTGATAGAAGTCAGGCATGATGCTCAACCAATAAGAGGTATAATAATTGATGGAAAATTTTTGAGATTGAAGGAGCGCAAGGAACCTACAGGAAAACTTAATGAACTAAAAAAATCTTTTTTGATATTTTATAATATAGATGATAAAGCATGGGTAGACTGGCTTGTGAGAATATTCTGGAAAAAGTTTTCTAATTCTATGGATGCAAATACTCGTTTAGAACAATTGAAAGCAATAAAATTACCGACATAAATTAACATTTTCCACAGTTCTTTTTGACATTAATCTTCATCACAGAATTATCGTTCATATTGATTCGTAACAATTTATCCTCGATTTTCCCGTTAGTCAAGTAGTTTACTGCAACGTTCACTGTCATTGATGCAACCATAACAACTAAACTATTTAGTACTCCGATTTGACATGATGTTTCTCCGCTTTTCTCTTGATTAATACATCGATAACACGGGCCATTATTTTTATTATCGACAAAGTATATTGCTCCAATATTGCATACTGCTGCACTATAAATCCAATTAATATTATTTTTTTTACAATAGTCGTTAATTATTAGTCTTACGGGAGCATTATCTGTACAATCAATTACCAAATCAATATTTTTTTGAATAATTTTACTCACGTTATCTTTTGTGATTCCATCGTCAGCAATCTTTATGTTTGTGAATTGTTCTAGTTTCTTTTTTGCAACAACAACTTTCTTTTTTGACAAATCCTCTTTATCAAAAAGTATTTGTCTTTCTAAATTTGATTGGCTTACAACATCGAAATCTACTAAAATTAAATTAACTCCTACTCTTGCTAGAAGATTTGCTACAGTGCATCCTAGTCCGCCAACTCCGACGATTAATACTGTTTTATCTTTCAAGCTTTCTGCGTTTTTTCCTAAGACTTTGCGTGTAGACATTTATTTTTTCACCTTTCTCGTTAATTGCAACTCCTCCTCGAGTTTACATGAGTTACATACTTCTCCTGAACATGCATCTCCACAGTTCTTGCAATAATTAAATGTTCTGTTTTGTTTTTTGTGACGATAATGATCTTTTAGTAATGGTAAGATTTCCAAAAATGAATTCACAATTCCGTTTTTTGCTCCAGGTAATTTATTTTCAATAGTGTTTACTTCGTCCCTGACTGTCATTCTAAATGATAAATCTATATTTGGGCACTCTGCAAAATTAACTTTAAATCCTTTCAATAATGCAAACAGTCTTGTTTCTTTCTCGAGTATAAAATATAATGGTTTAACGCGCGTTACGAATTTATCATTATCGCTTAAACCTGTTATAGGTCCTAGACTTGCATTGTGCGACATGTTTCCGAGTAATGTATTCATCATAAAACTCTGTGCTTCATCGTCTAGATTATGGCCTGTTACTAATTTTGTTGCTCCTAATTCTCTAGCACTTCTGTTCAAAAGTGTTCTTCTAAATATCCCGCAAACTGTACACGGTTTTTTATTAAAATCTTTTATTGCTTTATCTTTAATATTATCTAACGTGTCTCCAAATTTTTCTTTGAATGAAACAACATGAAGTTTAACATCATATTTTTTACAAAATGTTTTCAAATCGTCTAATGTATGATCTCTATATCCTTTGATTCCTTCGTCGATGGCTAATGCAAATATTTCTATCTTATATTTTTTACAATACAAATTAGTCATATATAGAACTGCTAAACTATCTTTTCCACCTGATGTTGCAACACAAACTTTATCTCCTGTTTTTATTAATTCATATTTGCTGATTGTTTTTGTGACTTTACTCTCAAAGTATTCTAAGAAGTGAGATTTACAATGATTTTGTCCTTGTCCCGAATATACTGCTTTTTTATCACATCTAGAGCACTTCATTTTATCCTCCAGATACGACTGATAATATTTTTACTTCGTCGCCGTTTTCGAATATTTCATCTTCTAGAACAACTTCATCATTCTTAACTAGAATTACAGAAGAAGAATTAATCTTTAATTTTTCAAGAAGTGATTTACCATTAATCTTCTCAGTTTTATTTACTTTAATATTCAAAGACCTAGAGTCTTTCTCAATGTAGACTTTCATTTTTACTCCATTCTGGAACTAGTTCCCAGACGTGATAATAGGAAAGAAAAAGTGTTTAAAAAGTTATTTTATTTTTTACTTAGTTAGATTGTTAATAAACGTATTATATGTATTATTGATATATTTCTGGTTTATTACTGATGCGTATTTAGTGTTGTCAAAACCATTTGATTCAATTATCTCTTCTATAATTGATTCGACTGTATTTTTATTGTCTTCCAATTTCTCTAATAACATTCTACGTCCTTTTGTTCTGCCATATTCTAGTTGAGATTTGAATCTTTTAGGTATGCTCATACTAGCAGCTATAGGATTTGCATATGTTCTCTGAAAAATTTTACCGAAATCTATATTTATTATGTTATTATTGGTTGTGAGTATAAAATTATCTTTTGACTCTCTATCTGCTAAGCCAATCATTGACGCAAATTCTAGTGCCAAGCCATAACTTCTTATTACTTCTATATCTTCAATCTTTTCTTTGGCGTCCCATAATGTGACTCCAGGCACTTCTTCTATGGCTAATATTCCTGAATTTCTTTTTTCGCTTAATATAAAATTAAATTTGTCTTCGAAAAATATGTTGTGTAATGCCATTCCACATCCTTCTAAGTATTTTCCTTCCCAACTATTTTTTAGGTAGAAACTTCTTCTTTGACCGTTTTCCGTTCTGACGTTTATCTTTTGTATCTTTCTTATGGCGTTGAAATATTTGAAATAAGGATCGTTTTCTAAATATGCTATTTGATTAGGTTGTTTATTAAATAATATTCCTGCAATTTCCTTTTTTACTCCTTCGTCTGTTAATGCGTCTGCTTCGTTTAGAATGTGTTCTGTTTTGATTTGTTTTAGTCCTGCCTCTAGGTCTAAATTTTGTGATTCTCTAAATGATGCCATATTACAAAGAAAAATAAAGGTTTTATAAACTTTGTTGTTACCCTTAAGTGAATATTATTTTATTTTAATATTGTCTTTTTTATGATTTTCAAATCTTTATTCATCTCATAGACTATCGGTACGCCAGTTGCAAGTTCATATTCTGGAATTTTTGCATCAGATACTTTTTCTAAGTGTTTAACTATTGCTCTTAAACTATTTCCATGAGCAACTATTAGCACTGTTTTATTTTTCCTTAATTCAGGTAAAATTTTTTTGCTATAGAATGGAAGTGCCCTCTTAAGAGTATCTTTTAAACTTTCTCCACCAGGCGGTCTTATATCGTAAGATCTTCTCCATGTGTGTACTTGTTCCTCACCATATTTTTTTCTACATTCGTCTTTATTTAATCCTTGTAATTTTCCATAATATCTTTCAGCTAATTTTTTTGATTGAACTATTTTTAGTTCATTATCGCTTTTTTGGCTTGAGTGTTCACGTTTTAATACTTCAGAATCATCTAAATGATATATTGTCTGTGTTCTTTTTTCTCTCATTACATCAAGCATTATATGCATTGTTTCTAATGCTCTTGTTAAGTGTGAGACAAATACTACATCAAATTTGTAATTTTTTAATGCTATTCCAGCAGTTTTTGCTTCTTCTTTACCTTTGACCGATAATGGAACATCCATCCAACCTGTGAATCTATTTTCAAGATTCCAAACGGATTCGCCGTGTCTTATTATTACTAGTTTTGCCATAGTTCAATCTCTTGTTATTAAGTATATAAATTTTTTGAATAACTCTTTCTTCTTTTATCTAAAAATATCTAAAAAAACACATAAGACATACGAGAGGCATACATAAAGAATACTTAGGTTTTGTGTGCTTAGTGTATGTTTGTTGTTCTCTTAAAACGTAATCTTTATAAAGGAATTGTGCCATTTAACAAACTACAAGAAAAATACGGTAATTAAATATTGAGTTAACGTAAAGTACACATAAGCGTGTAGGTTTTGGTGGGGATCAAAACTAACAAACAAAGTCAAGTATCGATAACAAAAACAGAATCAAACATTGAGAATACATCCGACGACATCCATAACATATGTGTCAGAAATCGAAGATTTCTGAGCATGCTCAAAAACCAGTTTTTGACACTCAGTGACCGCTGCCGGGAATAAATCCACGTCCAAGCTTTTTCCAAGCAATCCTCTGGTAGCGGTCCAAAAATTTTAGTAACAACACAAAATGAATGATCCAAGCGAAAAAATAGAAGTCATAAATGTCCGTCTTTCTCCTGAATTAATTAAAGTTATCGACTCGCTCATCGAACAAGGTTTATACAATTCTAGAAGTGAATTCATCCGAGATATATGTAGAAATTATGTTTTAGAGGAGAGGTATAAGGATGAATAAGTTAATCTCTCCTTCAAAATCTTCTAAACCAAAAAAGGACGTAATAGTTTCTGTACGTTTACCGAAGAGTTTAGTCGAAGAACTAAAAGATATTCAAAAGATAAATCACTTTATGGATTTAAGTGATGAAGTAAGATTTGTTGTCCGTAGATATTGTTTAAGTTTCTTGAATAGTCAAGGACAAACATCGTCCATACATCCTCCTATAGAATTACTTGCAGAACAGAGACGTAAAGAAAAATTAATCGATGACCTTACAAAAATTATAGAGAACCTAAAAAGCAACAAGACTTCAAGTCAAACAATACTTCCAAACGCTTTAAACAATTATCAAAATAATACTACTAAGAATAATCAAAATGAATAAATCAACATTTGTTGGACTAGGGATATTTGCATTAGTAATTATTAGTCTATTATCTATTTCCTTAACAATGAATGTTAAAGCACAAAACATTGTCAGCAGTAACAGCAACGTAAATTTATCGCATCTTATATATGAATTAAACATGGCGGATTTAAATCTAACAAACTCTGTAGATTATTTTGATAATTTAACAAACACTACAATCACAGAGAATTTAACATATATAATCACATACGATTGTGGATTGAATTTAAGCAATGGTACATATATGTACAGTGGATCTACAACAAACATTACAGATGTTATCTTAGTAAATCAAACTTTAGTCACAATACTATCAGATGGATATTATGATCCTACATTAGAGTGTGTGTACGATATTAATATGACTAATTATAATCTAACTACATACAACATTACTAGACTTACTCAGAAAAACATCTTAGTTGACACAACTGCACCAATAATCTCCTTGTATAATTATTCCAATACAACATTATACAACGGAACGGTATTATTAAACTTTACAATAATGGATTTATCAACTATGAATTGTACATTGAATTTAGATAATATTACTACAAATATAGTTTCCAATACATCAAATATTTCGCTTCCATTCAGTTTGTCTGTCGGAAATCATTCGTACACTATTTCATGTGCAGATGTTCTGAATAATGCTCAAACCAAAAATTCTGTCTTGAATGTACTAGATAATACTTCAACCATTCCGGATGTTCCTTTCTTTAACATAGGCGTATCTAAATCAGCGTTTAGCCTAGGAGAATTAGGACAATACATAATTAATGCTAATAATAATTCAAATGTAAGTATAACTGTTTGTCCTATAGCAACAGGATGGGTTCAATGTTATACTGCTCTTCCATTTATCAACGACACATTCCCAAAAATACAAACATTACCTTACACAAATAAGACTGGTAATTATATAATTCAAGGTGTAATGCGATATAAGAATAATACTCTTACTGCAAACGTAACGTATGAAACAACGAATACATTAACAGTTAATATTGTGGCTTCACAAACAACTAGTTCAGTATATGATATAATCACATTCAATGCCACAGCAGCTTCAGGTGTCGGTACATATGTTTACAAATGGAAAATGCACGATGGCACACAATTCACAGGTCCTGGAGCATACAAGAATTATACTGTGCCCGGAACATATCGTGTTAATTTAACTGTTAATGATAGTGTTGGAAATACTTATTCAACATACATCGATGTGACTGTAAAGAGCACATATATATTAACTATTATTGCTGTGAATAAAAAAGATAATGCACGTTTAAATGACACTACAGTAAGTGTTGGTTCACAAGACGCTCAGACTACTTCCACAGGAACAGCCACGTTTAAACTACGAGAAGGATCTTATGATTTATATGTTTCAAAGATTAACTATGGCTCGTATACTGATCGAATATTATTAAATGCGGCTAAAACAATTTATGTGAATTTATCATTCCAAGACATAGTTCCTCCTACAATTACTCTATTAACAAATAATGATTTAGTATTTACTAAAGATTCTGTTAATATTAAATTCCAGGCAGAGGATATTACTTCCCTATCGTGTTCTCTATATACTGCAAATGTCAATGATAGTTGGTACACACTAAAAGACTCTGGCGATAATTTACAATCAAAGACGCCTTACACTTTCGAAATTCGTGATTTGAATAACGGCGCATATAAGTGGAAGATAGAATGTGCGGATGCCGATGGTAATAAAGCTTACACTGAAGAGAGAAAATTCCTAGTATCGGATGGGGAAGTGTCATTAACATTACAATCCACAATACAAAATTCTGACAATATAAATGCTGCACTAGACAATATGAATAAACTTTCAGGCGACGAATCAGAAGTAGCAGATTTATTGAATGTCAAAAATGATCTGCAAGATTTGTTGGATAGAATTAATAGACTCGATAGAGATATTCATGACTTGAGTTACAGAAGAGATTTGACTGCTGAAGGTGTTGCAGAGGCGCAGAAGAATCTAACACAAACAATAGATTATCTGAAGTATAGTATCCCTGTAAATTTACGTATAACTGATTCAAAAACATTTGTAAAATATGTGCGCGACGAAGACCTAAAAGTGTTGCTCGATGAATATTCAGTAGTAAAGAATTTGAAACTTGATAAAAAATTATTCCTAGAATCTACAAAAAGAGTACAATCAAAGGTTATTATCTCTACACGTGTGCGTAATGTAGACTTATATTATTTGAATGGCACTGTTACAACAATAACACTAGTTACTAAGGATATTCAAGCAGCGAGACCTGAAGACAAATTATCAATAAAGAATTCCAATAGCATGTCCTATGTAGAAGTCATTCCAAAAACTATTAGTCAGACAGCAAAAAGACTTAATATGATTAATAAGGAATACACTATATTAAAAGATGATCCATTAATTGAATATCCTTCAGATACAACTGTTATATCTTATTATATTAATGGCGCAATTAGTCCTGACGAATTCCAGAACACAGATACTGTTTTGATAGAAAAGAACATTGTAGGTATAAAGTCAACTACAGGATTATCTATAATGGGAATTGAATCTATTTCGGACATACAACTTGAAGGACCCGGTATAATGCTTATTGTAGTTATAGTATTAATACTATTTTACATTGTTGTGAACTTTGATATTATAGAAAAGATACGTAATTCGAACTTTGGATTCATGGGCTTTGGTTCACAGAAGAAAATATCGTTTATCAGAGTGCTTGTTAATGATGGTTTAGATTATTTAAAGAACGAAGATTATGACAAAGCGGCGCTTGTATATCGTGAGATAAAATTATCTTATGAGGAAGCTAGTGCGTATGTACAAAAACAAGTATATGATGAATCCATGGATTTATGCAATCAATTGGATTTGAGTTATGCTATGAAAGTTTTGGATAAAGCAGAATATTATATTAGAATACAAGATAGAAACAAAGCTTTGATGGAATTTGAGAAATTAGATAATACTTACCATAAACTCAGCGATAAGTATAGATTACAGATTGATGCTAGATTCAAAAATCTGGTAGAATTGATTAAGACTAAGGTATAAAGTACTATGAATAGAACGATTGATGACGTAATAAACAAGAGAAAGGAAAAAAGCGACAAGAAAAAGATATGGTTGCTCGTCCTAGTTTTATTCCTATTAATTGTCTCTGTATTTGGTGTAATAATATTATCTACTTTTGTAGGATACTTGACTTCATTTTCAGGAAAAGCTGGTTACGTGTACGAATTAGTTCTTCAGTATAGAGAATGTGCAACATTATGGGCTGGTGTATATGGTGCTGCTGTAATGGTTCCAGGTTATAATAATCAGCAAACTGTAACTGTATCGGGCTGTGGATTACACGAAACTAATCTATTATTTGATTGTTTACAACCAGGAATGGTACACGTTGTTATGGCGTCACAAGTACCTCCAACTAGTATTAATTGGCAAGGTTTAGAAGCAGCAACACCTGCAGAAGTGGACGCATATCTTGGTGTAGAGGCATCATACACTACTTCAGCCAGTCGTACTTTCCTCGATACATTAAGCTTCCAAATAGGCAGTACAACATATCCTGTTCCAGGAACTAGAACTAATTATAAAGGCAATTCTACTTCACCGTTTGATTTAGGATTGTTAAAAGATAGTAACGGTAATATAATATTTATTACGCACATTTTACAAAATTTTACTTCAGGATTTAATAATAAGATGTTCAATTATCAAATGATAGTTCCTTTGATAAATAATACGAATCCTATGTACTATTTATTTACTGATCCTGCCTATACTTGTCCAGAAGGAGCAGGTAATAGTCCAGAAATGGGTATCGTTGCGGGTAATGTTACAACAGTTTCTGGTGATCCTCTCGAGGGCGTAATAGTTGATGTCGCCGGACAAACTGCAATCACAGATGTTAATGGTTATTACAGTCTCTCTGTTGTAGCTGGTTCATTCCACCTCTTCGGTATACGTACAGGATATCAAGCATACGTTGGTAATGTTACTATAGTCGCATTGAATACTACAATTCATAATTTCGCGATGGTGCCAGAAGCTGTACCAAATCCAAATACGGGAATGGGTGTAGGTCCGGGTATATCAACAAAAACTAACGATAACACTAATGTAGATGTTGGTCCAGGACAAGATATTGGTCCAGGAGAAGCTCCTAGAGTTCCTATTGTTCAAGAGCCAAAAAAAATTGAAGGAATAGATTATATTATTTCTGTTGCCAAGATTGATAGAAAATTATTGATTGGAAATTTCTTACAAGAGATGATTTCATTCTATAGTTATAAGAAAGGAACTGCTAATTTACAATTTAGCATAGAAGATGATAATGTTACGGTTAATCTTACAGGTCATAGATTATCTAGTTTAATAAAGTTAGATAAAGCTCAAATGGCTCTTGCTCCTAACACTAATGATCAATTAGTATTTACTGTATTTGGTGAAGGTGAGCCTGGTGAATATAATGGTTCTCTAGTTATTGACGGTGATCTAAAAGAAAAGATACCTGTAAGAATCGAATTATTGGATAAAGATAGATTGCCTATTGAGGCATTATTGTTAATGTTAGATATTGATAAACGTAACATTTATGCATCCGAAAAATTAAAGTTTAGATTAGATTTACATAATTTATTATCTGATCAATCATATCCCGTATATTTACAATTTACAATACAAGATAATAAGGGACAAACTATTTGGACTGATAATGCAAATGTATATGTACAAACATCTTTCTCTTTATTGAAATCAGCGCAATTACCAGATAATGTACCTACGGGAGATTATGTACTTCGAGTAACTGCAAATTACTTAGGCTTATCCAGTGGTGCAAGTTCATCATTCAGCGTAGTTCTACCTTTCTATCAAGTCATATTCTGGGGCTTGAAAGTGTGGATGTGGATTGCAATCTTAATATTCATAATAATTCTAGTAATCAGTATAATCTTAATAAGAAGATACATTCAAAGTAAAAAGAAGTATACATTCAAGTTAGAATTATCTGAATTACCAAAACCGGGACCAAGATCGGCATTTGTTGGTAAAATTGCAGAAACAGAACATAAGACTTACTTTGATTTAGAACAATTTAAAGTACACACTATAGTTGCAGGAGCAACAGGTGGTGGTAAATCTGTAGCTGCACAAGTAGTTGTAGAAGAAGCATTGTTGAAGGGTGTTGCAGTAATTGTATTCGATCCAACTGCACAGTGGTCTGGTATGTTGAGAAAGTGTAGTGATAAATTTATGTTGAGTTTATATCCATTGTTTGGTATGAAACCTACGATGGCAAGAGCATTTAACGGTAATGTTAGACAGATTACTAATGCATTAGAATTAATTGATGTAAAGAAATATATTAGGCCTGGAGAAATTCAAATATTAGCATGTAACAAGTTAGATCCAAAAGATATTGATATATTTGTCGCTAACAGCATTAGAGAAGTATTCCACGCGAACTTTAGTGAAAATCCTGAATTAAGATTATTATTAGTTTACGATGAAGTACACAGACTTCTGCCTAAATTCGGTGGATCAGGAGAAGGTTTCTTACAAATTGAAAGAGGATGCAGAGAGTTCAGAAAGTGGGGTATAGGTATACTTATGATCTCTCAGGTATTAGCGGATTTCGTAGGACAAATTAAAGCAAACATAAACACAGAAATACAGATGAGAACTAGAGATGAAGGTGATCTTAATAGAATTAAAGAAAAATATGGTGTAGAAGTATTGCAAGGTTTAGTTAAAGCAAGTGTAGGTTCGGGTATGGTAGAAAATCCAACTTATAACAGAGGTAGACCTTACTTCATCGCATTCAGACCATTATTACACAATACACAAAGATTGCCTGATGAAGAGTTAGAGAAATACAACAAGTGGAATGAAATAATTGAAGATTTAGATTTCCAATTACAACAGTTAGAAGAATTGAAACAAGATGTGTTCGACTTAAAATTACAATTGAAATTAGCATTAGATAAAGTTAAAGGCGGTAACTTCAACATGGTTGAGATTTATCTACAAGAAGTTATTCCAAGAACGCAAAAGATGTGGACTAAACTTGGTCAGACGCCTAAGAAACGTGTCATAAAAACTGTAGATATTAATGCATTGAAAGAAGATATGAAGAAAGCTGCTGAAGAGCGTAAAAAGGCTGAAGAGCAAGATAAGAAAGATCATCCTGTAGCAGAAGGAGAAAAAGTTGAGGCTAAGAAGACTTTGAAATACGATTATGTACTATCGATAAAAGATAATCTGAATTTCAATAATGGTGTATCTATATCTAGTTTACAAGAATTAGCTGATGTAATGCCTAATATTGCAGGACCAACATTAAGACATCATGTTACTAAAGATAAGAACGAGATTGCTGATTGGGTAAGAGATAAATTTGGTGATAATGAATTATCCGAAAAATTACGTGGATGTAAATTAACTGAAGAGTTTGTTGCTGCTTTAACAGAAGATAGAGCAAAGAACAACAAACCCTTCGATCCGAGTAAGATAGGTGTTAAAGAAACAGCACAAGCGATACCAACTCCACAAACTCCTGTAACTCCACAAATAAATCCTGAAACTGGAGAAGGTGAGAGTGTTGCCTGGAACGACATCAAACCTAAGCTTAAGGCATTAAGTAATGACGAGCAGATTAAAATGTTAGAAAAATCCGTCAAGAAATATCCTCAGGACATAAACATAAAATTCCCATTAGCAATGTTATATCACAAGACCAAGGATTACGAAAAAGCAGAGAAGACTTACAAGGAAATAATCTTATTATATCCTAAGAACACTAAGGCGCTGTTCTATCTAGGAGGATTATTAAAAAATCAAAAGAAGTATGATGATGCCTTGAAATATTTGAATGCATATATGGATTTGAAAAGAAGCGATCCGAAAGTCAAAGAGTTAATACAAAAAGTAGAAGCGAAAAATAAGAAACCATAGAAGATAAAAAATAAAAAATGAGCGACAAATATTTGCAATGAAAAGATTGTCTGATTTAATAAAAAGAGAAAACTGTTTTTTCACAATAGATGGAAGAACGCTAAAGACAGTTCAAGATTTGTTAGAATATTTGGTAAATTGTGATGAAAATGCGTATCGTTATCATGTTAATTCTGAGAAGAATGATTTTGCGAACTGGGTAGGTGCAGTACTATTATTCCCTGAATTAGCCGAGAGTCTTAAACTTTCGAAAAATATTAATGAAGCGCGAGATGCGATTATGGAATTCTTCCAAATATTTGATTATCGTAGCAAATGGATAACTGAAGAAAAAGCATTCCATACTGTTGATGGTTATGGATTAAAAAATGTACAAGAACTATATTATTATCTGAATAACTGTGATGATGGAGCTTTCCAGTATCATGTTAATTCTCAGAAGAATGATTTTGCCAATTGGATTAGTGATATTTTATTATTTCCATCATTAGCTGCAAAAATGCGTGCCAGTAATAATCGATCGGATACCGTAAATGTGTTAAAAGAATTTTTGACTACTAGCGCATCATATGGGGCAAATCCTGAATATGAAAGATATATTACTCAAAGATCAATGCAAGATGCTACTGGTGCTCCGACGAATATTTCAAAGATTAAAGGAGGATTGCAAGAGTTTGGTTTACAATCACAAGCATCACCAACATCTTCTGAGAAAGTTTTATCACAAACATCATCAAAGACTAAAGGAGGATTACAAGAGTTTGATTCACAACAATCAACATCACTTACTCCTAATAGTGCTTCTATTGCACCAGTTTCACAAACTCCGCAAAAGGTAGAAGAAACGTTAAATTTAGATAAAAAATTCGAATATGTTAGAGAGGATGATCC
>JANNSE010000020.1:0-1744 GCA_031402215.1 Candidatus Woesearchaeota archaeon
TCTGGTCGAGTAGTGCAAATTATTGGACGTGCAGGAGATGTGGGAAAGATTGCAAACATTGTAGTTCCAGATGAACGTGTTATTCGTAGTTTAAGACCAGCAGTGCGCTACCTTCACAAAATCACCGCTATGCAGAAGCGACGAATCACCGCTGTAAATGTCTGATTCTATATGTTAATATGAATCCGAAGCCCCATAATAGTGGAAGCCAGTAAGGTATACCGAAGAAGGACGCATTCTCCCAATACTGTAATTTGTAGAGTAAGTCTCCACCTATCTCACATATGATTCCAGTAATTACGCCTATGACAAATAATAACCATTCCCTATTATAATGTTTTATTCCAAAAGTTATAGCTACACACATTAATACTATGATTGTAGACCATAATTCGCTCTTTAATATTCCTAGTGTTACAAAGAATATTATCATAAGTATTGCTGGTACGAATAATTTTTTCCATAAATCTTTAATCATAATGCTCATTAATCAGTTAAGTATTTAAATATTTTCGATTTTAAATAATTCAATGAAGACCCAAAAAATACTCTTCCTATATTTAAAGACTGGTGGAGGGCATCTATCTTGCGCCAAGACTTTATCAGGCTATATTTCTAAGAAATACGGTTCGAAAGCTGACTGCGTACTTGTAGATGCTATTGAAGGATTGAAAATCGCCAAGTCTATTATGGAAGAAGGATACAGAATTTCTTTAGATCGCTCTACTGGCGTATATGAAGCATTATATGCATTAAATCTTTTTAGTGGTGTGGCAAAGACCACGATAAAACTTCTTACAACAATTGTTAAATCGCGTCTAAAAAAGGTTCTATTGAGAGAGAAACCTGATAAAATAGTAGTATTACATCACTTGCTTATTCGTCCAACAGAAATAGTGCTTAAAGAATTGAATTTACAACTTCCTGTTATAGTTCCGGTATTAGATCCATTTACTGTACATCCATTATGGTTGACTGGAAAAAAAGCACATTATATAGTCTTTAGTGATCTAGCTAAACAACTCGCTATAAAACACGGTGTTAAAAAAGCTCGTATAACTCAGTTTCCATATTTTGTAAACGAGAAATATTCCAAGAAATTATCTAGAGAAGAAGTTTTAATTGTAAAAAAGAAATTAGGCTTTTCTAAAGATAATAAATTGATACTCATAGCTGGAGGAGGATGTGGCGTACCGAAAGGACGAGCTCTTTTGAAGGGAGTAATCGAACACATAAAGAAACATTCTTTAAATGCAGAGATAGCAATAATCTGTGGTTACAATACTACTCTAAAGAATGATTGTATAAAATTATCTAGAAAACATAAAGAACTTAACATTAAAGTCTACGGATTTGTGGATTTTGTATATGAATTAATGAATATTTCCGACGTTATTGTTACTAAAGCAGGCCCTGCAACACTGATTGAAATATTGTTATTAGGCAAAATTCCTATAGTTAATTCATATATTTGGGGTCAAGAAAAAGGTAATAAAGATTTTATTGTTAAAAATAATTTAGGATACTATCAACCAAAAACTTCAAAAATTCCTATATGGATTTCTAGATTACTTAGCGATGAGACTTTGATTAAGAAGTTTCACAAGAATATTAAAGATTTAAATTTAAAGAATGGAACTGCTCCAACTTCAGAATTTATCTACAATTATAAGAATTAGATTTATTGCTTTCGTATTAAGTGCTGCTATCAGTATTATCTATTGTTTTGGGTTTGTATCTCTTC
>JANNSE010000021.1:0-5137 GCA_031402215.1 Candidatus Woesearchaeota archaeon
TGTTTATTATGGATGATAAAAGAGATATTTACATTGTTTGTATAGTTTCTATTGTGGCAATAATTGGTATTATTGTTTTAGTGTTGTCTAATGCAGGAATTTCTGGAAATGCTTCCAAGAAAGTTGAAGCTCTACCCGGTCCTATAGACTTAATCGCTCCAGAAAATAGCGCTGTTAATGTTCCTTTAGAGGTAACATTTGATTGGACAATGAGTCACAAAGCAGATTTTATAGTATTATACGTTGATGATGAAGCAGGATTTTCTAGTCCTTTAATTCAGGAATTCCAATTAAGAAAGAATATGAAGGCATACACTATTCCGGCAGGATTATTGCAACCTGGAATGACTTATTATTGGCGTGTAGTTGCATACAATAATGCTGGCGCAACAAATTCACCAAGATACAGCTTTACGACAGCACCGTAATTCATCAGAGGTGTTTATTATGGATGATAAAAGAGATATTTACATTGTTTGTATAGTTTCTATTGTGGCAATAATCGGTATTATTGTCTTAGTATTGTCCAATGGCGGAATAACTGGTAATGTATCTAAAAAAGTACGGAGCGACGCTTTGCCGGGTAATATAGAAATATTACATCCCCTTAATGGTGCAATCAATACGTCGTTGACTCCTCTTTTCAAATGGGATACTGGCAATCTGACTAATTATGTAGTATTATATGTTGATGATGAGCTCGGATTCTCTGCACCATTAGTGTATGAACACGAGTTCAAAAAGAACAGAAAGAATTTTAAACTTCCATCAGAAACATTACAGCCCGGAACAACATATTATTGGCGTGTAGTTGCATACAATAATAACGGTGCAACAAATTCGCCAAGATACAGCTTTACGACAGCACCGTAAGAATTTTTTCTTTTAATTATTTTTTATTCTCTTATTTTACTACAATAGCAGGTTTTCCTGGTGAAGCCTGTTTTGCTTTTGCTTCTTTAGAATGTTCTGCTCCAACTACATGTATATCACAATTAAATTTAGAACCTAAATCTACACGTACAGTTAAGAATGTATCCAACTCAATATTTTGACTCAGTATTTGTTCCGGTAATTTATCTATTATTTTTGGTAAGACCTTCATTATTTCTTGACCATGTTTCTTTAAGTCAGAATTCATAATATGTTTAGAGAGCTCTCCAACGTTACGCATTCCGCCAGCAACTAGCTCTCGTACTGTGGTATAGAATGAATATTTCCATTCTTCAGATATTATAATCTCAATTGAAGTAGGTTTCTCAATCTTAGCTAATTCTAATACAGATTTTATATCTTTGACTGTATTCTCGATTAATTCTTCTAAGTAATGTAATTTTAGATCAATCTTATCTTCATCATGTACAGGCCATTTACCAATAGAAGCAAATCCTTTACCTCCAATCATTGAATGACATTCTTCAGACAAGTGTGGAGCAAACGGATTCAATAATAGTGCTAGTACATGTAAACAATCATTTAGTACTACAGTTGAAACATTCTCCTTAACAGTATAAATATAATTCACGAAATCCATTAATGTTACAATAGCATTATTTAACTTGAAATTATCAATATCTGAACTAACACTTTTAATCACAAGATTCATTTTGCTAATAAGGTATGCGTCTTTAACATCGGAAGTTGAAACATTCTTATCCTCGTACAATCTATACACTCTTGTTAAGAATTTATATGTTCCTTCTACTCCTTGATTGCTCCACTCCATTTCTTTATCTGGTGCAGCGACAAATAACATGAATAATCTTGCTGTATCAATACCGTATTTTTCTGCAATTTCAATTTGAGTTACAATATTACCGTAACTCTTAGACATCTTATGTCCGTCTTTGTAAACCATTCCTTGATTGAATAATGCATTGAATGGTTCGTCTATATCTATCATTCCCATATCTCTCAATACTTTTGTAAAGAATCTTGAATATATCAAATGTCCAACAGCGTGTTCTATTCCACCAACATATTGATCTACTGGTAGCCAATATTTTACTGCTTCTTTATCGAAGGGAATATCGGTAGTATGAGGACTACAATATCTTAAGAAGTACCATGAACTATCCATGAACCCGCCCATTGTATCAGTTTCACGAGTTGCTTGACCGTGACACTTAGGACACTTGCAATGTACAAAACTCTTACTAGTAAGAAGAGGATTTCCTGTTTGATCGAATTTAACATCATCAGGAAGCAACAACGGCAGTTCATTATATGGTACTGGTACAATTCCACAATGTGGGCAGTGTATCATTGGTATTGGAGTTCCCCAATATCTTTGTCTAGAAATTAACCAATCCTTTAATCTATATTGAATAGTTTTCTTTCCAAGACCGCTTTTCTCTATGTATAGAGTTATGTTGTTTATTGCTTCACGATTGTTTAATCCGTTGAATTGTTCAGAATGAACTAGTGTACCATCGTCAGTATATGCTTCTTTCATCTCTTCCAATTTTATATTATGTATATCGTTTTGAATTACGATTTTTATTGGAATATTATATTTCTTTGCGAACTCATAATCTCTTTCATCATGTGCAGGAACTGCCATTATCATTCCAGTAGCATAATCAGCAACAACAAAGTTACCTGCATATATTGGAACTTTTTCATCATTAAGAGGATTAATTGCATATAATCCAGTAAACACTCCTGATTTTTCTAAAAAGGCTGTATCTTCAGCAAGTTCTGCTTTCTTTACATCTTCAACAAATGCATTAACTGTTGCTTCGTAAGGAGTTCCTTTAATTAGTTTCTTTAATCTAGGATGGTTCAATGCAATAACCATGAATGTCACACCAAAAATTGTATCCGGTCTCGTTGTGAATATCGGGAATAATTCTCCATTCTCTAATTTGAAATCTATTAAAGTTCCATAACTTTTACCAATCCAATTTTCTTGAATACTTTTTATTTTATCAGACCAATCGAGCTTTTGAATATCTTCGAGTAATTGGTCTGCATAAGCTGTCGTCCTAAAGAACCACTGATCTAAATCCTTCTCGATAACTTCGCTGTCACATCTCCAACATTTTCCCTGCTCAACTTCCTCGTTTGCAAGAACTGTTTTACACGTATCACAATAATTTACTTTAGCCTTCTTTCTATATACTAATTCTTTCTCGTAGAATTTAATAAAAAAGTGTTGATTCCACTTGTAATATTTTGGTTCATGTGTCGCAAGTGTTCTATCCCAATCATGGCTTAATCCTAATTCTTGGAAATATTTAGTAATAACTTTAATTGCATTTTCAGTATATTCTCTTGGATGTATTCCTGCTTTCTTTGCAGCATTCTCTGCTGGCAATCCAAAACTATCATAACCCATAGGATATAGAACGTTAAATCCGTTCATTCTCTTGAATCTAGCAACAGCATCACCAATAGAATAATTTCTTACGTGACCCATATGTAGAAAACTAGCTGAGGGATATGGAAACATTTCTAGACAATAGAATTTCTTTTTATGTTTATCTTCAGTGGCCTTGAATACTTTATTCTCTTTCCACTTCAACTGCCATTTATCCTGAATCTGCTTAAATTCAACCATATAACACCCATCACAAATAAGATAAGTATAGAAATAATCCACTGATATTTAAAGATTTAGAATTTAAGATAGAATTATATAAAAAAACAAATTTAGAATTTCTTGAATTTAGCTGCAGTATCAATCAAGTCGACGTGTCCTAAGAATAACGCTCTACAACAGTATCTCTCAAGGCCAAGAGTATCCATTACTTTCTTTTTATCTTCGCCTTTTGCGACTCTTTCTTTATACTCTTCCCATAAGTGTGCTACTGGTTTACCACACGAAAAGCATCTTATTGGAATAATCATATTGTCCTCGTTATGATGGCTTCACGAAAGTGAACCATCACTTTTACTAAATTTTTTCGTAAAAAATTTTATCTGTAGGATGTTTGAGTTCTAGCTCTTGCCTGACCATGATGGTTTGGCTTGCCAACTTCTTTAACTCTAATATCTGCTACTAATAACTGACGATCGTAATCTTTGAATACATCTTTTAATTTACCGCTGTAAGCAACTAATGCTCTAGCGACAGCTAATCTTGCAGCGTCTGCTTGATTAATGAAACCGCCACCATTAACTCTTATATCAATATCAACTTTTGAAGCAACATCGCCTGCTAACATTAATGGCTCCATTATTTTTAATTTAGCCATTTGTGGACTGTATGCCTTTAAACTTATATGATTGATTGTAACTTTTCCTTTACCTTCTGAAAGAACTGCTGTTGCAATTGATCTCTTTCTTCGGCCACTTGTGATTATATTCTTCATTTTCTACTCCTAAAATTTAGCACCCATGTGCTTACACAATTCACTAACAGTCATGTATTTTAGATTTTTAATGTGCTTGATATCAGCATTATCTATTGAAATTGATTTATGTTGTTCTAATTCTTTTGGACTACCAATGTAACACATTACTCTCTTATAAGCTAATGCTCCTCTTGGAGTCTTGTATGGAATCATACCACGAACAATTCTACGTACAAACATGTCTGGTCTTCTGAAATAGAATGGACCTTTGGACCATGTTCCTTGATCTCTTCGTCTATGAACTTCATCTATTAAGAATGTCTTGTCACCACTAACGTACATTTCTTCACAATTGATTATCTTAATAGTCTCGCCATTTAATGCTTGTTTAGCTACAAATGATGCTACTCTTCCAACAATCAAATCTTTACCGTTAACAATTATCATTTTATTTACCCTATAATCTTTATATTTTTAGCATTTGGATATTTCTTAAGACCGTCTTCAATGCTGATGACGTGTGCCTTACTTCCTATCTTTTCAAATGCTTGTTGTGAATATGAATATGCTATGATTGTAACCTTCTTAGTTAATTCTCCGCCTGATAATAATTTACCTGGAACAACAACTACGTCATTATCAATAGTGTATTTTTCAATCTTAGATAGATTAACAACTCTTTGGGATCTGGATGATTTCTCTAATTCTACAGCTACTCTCTTCCATACGCCAGTATTTTGTTCTATTGATTGCTTCTTCAAACTACTTATGAGTTCTTGCAATTTTTCGTTTTTGTGTTCTAATGTCATTTTCTCAACTTTTGATTTTCAATTTTGATT
>JANNSE010000022.1:0-5305 GCA_031402215.1 Candidatus Woesearchaeota archaeon
GTGAAGAAGATTTGAAGAACATGTCTGCTGAAGAGCTTGCGGAATTACAAACGCAGAATTGTATATTTTGTAAAATCGCAAAAAAAGAAATTCCGGCAAAGATAATTCACGAAGATGCAGACACAATGTGCATTCTAGATATTAATCCTGCATCTGAAGGACACATTCTAGTCTATCCGAAGAAACATTATATGATTATACCACATATTCCGGATGATGTTCTAACAAAAGTTTTCAAGAATGTTAAATTAATGTCTAATATATTATTAAAAAGCCTACAATGTAAAGGCACCACTATATTTATTGCTAATGGTATGGCTGCAGGACAAAAAGCGCCACACGCATTAATTCACGTATTTCCTAGACGAGAAAATGATGATTTAGTGAAATTACCTAATTATGAAATGAGTGATGAACAAATTGAGAAATTAAAAAACGATTTAATACCTTACGTTAATCAAATGTTTGGCGTAAGAAGAAAAATAGTTAAGGAAGCAGAATTCGTCGAGAAGAAAGAAAATAAAAAAGAAGAACAAATTGTAGAGAATATGGAAGAAGATAACAAAGTAGAACGACCCGAAAAAGAAGTTAGAAAAAAACCTGGTGAAGAAAAAAGCAGTAAGAAAAAAGACGAACCTAAAAAATCTCCGCCTAAAACCGATTCAAAAAATAAAGTAGATTTAGACGATATAGCCAAATTATTTGGCGGATAATAGAAATATGGAATGCATAATTTGTGAAAGAAAAGTTGAAAAAAATATCTTGTTCGAAAACGAACAAATAATAATCACATTAGCTATAGAACCTTCTGTAAATGGACACATCCAAATATTTTCTAAAGAACATCATACAATAATGGAACAAGCTTCCGACGAAGAAATAGGTTTAATGATTTCTGCTGCAAATAAAATTTCAATAATATTATTCGAATTATTAAAAGTTCATGGAACAAATATAATAATTAATAATGGCGTTCCTGCAGGACAAAAGATTCCACATTTTTCAATAGATATTCTGCCAAGACGTACGGATGATAATTTGAAATTAGATTGGACATTGAAACAAGCAACTCCAGAGGCATTGGATAGTATTCAAAGAATAATTAGTGAAGGTATAAACACTCCTGAAAAAGCAGTCATGGAAGAAAAGAGAGATGTTGGAGTGATTAAAGGAGAATTAGTCCTGGCTGAAAAAAGAAAAGAAGATGAAAACAGACCTGATGAAAATGAAGATCCTGATGAAGAAAATCAGACTAACTATTATCATCAAATATTCGAAAGAATACCTTAATCTGAAAGAGTATAAATTAGTTCTTATTAAAAATTTAGAATGTTAAAAGATAGTAAAAAAATAAAATAGCTATATAATATTATAGATAGTATTAATTGTAATTAATAACCCTTCTTTTTCTTATAGCAATCTTTGCAAAAAACTGGTTTTCCTTCAGTTGGCTTGAATGGTACTTCACATTCATTACCACATTCAGAACACGTTGCTTTATGCATTTCTCTTGGGCCGAAGTCGCGTCTAAATCCGCCGCCACTATTTCCGCCTCGATTGAATCCGTTCATGAGATAACCTCCTATGGCTTAGAAAACGATATTAGGTTATAAATGTTGGTATTTTAGGCTTTGAAACCGTTCATTTGTTCGGGAGTCGTATCCAAATACATATCAATATAGTTTTGAAATTTTTCTGGATTGTTAATAATATAATTAGTAACAATATGATTTAAGGACTCTAATACGACATCCATCTCTTTTCTAAGCATATGAGCATTTCGTAGTTCACCTTTTTGCAAATAATAACTATGCGGCGCTATTAAAAGAGATTCTAAATTCATTATGGAAGTAGCAAATATTTCTCCAAAATGATTTTCTAAAAAATGGTATGTTTCGACTTTAACCTTCAGCGGAGTCAGTGCCGTCTCATAAAAAGATATCTTTTCTTCACATTTAGCTTTATCAAATTTTTCCATCATTTTATCCTCTTAGTTCTTAAAACTATGTATATCAGTGAGAAACTAAGAAACATATTTAAATATCACTCTCCCCCTTCAGGGGAACATTTATATAGTATCGAATCTTTCTAATAATATGATTCGTGAAAAACTTCAAAAAATCGGTTTTACTCCAGGAGAAAGCGAGATATACGAATTACTAATAAAGTCGGGAGAAACAAAAGCGGGAACATTAATCAAACAAGCAAATATCGCAAGTTCAAAAGTCTACGATGTTCTAGAAAGATTAATCCATAAAGGACTTGTAAGTTTCGTTGAAAAGGAAGGAATAAAACATTATCAAGCAACACCTCCAGAGAGACTTAATGATTTTCTTGAGTCTAAAAAATCAGAGATACAATCAGCACAAGAAGAATTAAAGAACATAATCACGATAATAAAATCTGAAAGAAGGGAAACTGAAAGCAATAATGTACGTATGTACATAGGAAAACAAGGCCTAAAAATTGTTCTTAAGGAATTGGCTGAAGCAAGTAGAAAAGATAAATTCAATTATGGTTATGGAACTCAAGGAAATCCATTTCTCGAGCACGTTCCTTATGATATGCAAGAATTCATTGACGCAGAAAAAAAGTACGGATTGAAAACTAAAATATTATTTGCAAAAGGTCAAATACAAAAACAGCCAAACGCGGAAATAAGATACCTTCCTCCAGAATTTATGGCGCCTGTTAGAACGATGATTGCAGGAGATAAGGTGTTTATGGTAGATTTTACGGGCAAAATAAATTCAATAATCATAGAGAATAAGTCGATAGCACAAAGCTACAAAGAACATTTCCAATTCTTATGGAAGATGGCAAAAAAATAATCCTAGAACCATCCAGCAAAATACATTATCATTGTTGCGATGAATGCTATTAAGAACGCAGGTATGAAGGGTATACCTTCTTTTATTGTTACGGTCTTTATTTTTCCGCGACTAGCATATTTTTTTAATAATGCTATTTGTTCTCTAGAAACTCCTAAATCTTTTGGTCCAGTAATAAACTTTTTTCCTATATATACATCCTTGTATATCCAATCGCCTTCAGTTAATTTACCAACTGCTACATCTTTTACCATGCATGATTCTTCTATAACTTTGACAAATAACCACATGTAGAATATTACATAAAATAGAGCGATGAACGCTAATAACAACAATCTAAATTCCTCAGGCATTAAAGTGAATACTAAGATTATTAATAATAAAACAGAAACCATCATTACTCTTCTTGTTATTATTATCTCACGTTTTTTTAACCATAACATTAAACTTTTTGTAAACAGTTTACGATGTTTTATAGCAAGGAATATACTCCATGCTAAACCATATGCTGCTCCAAAAAACACTATATTTGCAATTAATATTAATAACCATAAATTAATTTCTCCGAATATAAAAACGTTGAATAAGGGTAAAATGTTGAATCCTAATATTGCTCCCAATCCCATTATTAGTTTACTATCTCCTCCACCCCATTGACCCATGTAGAACATAGAATATGCTACGATTAATCCTATTATGAATCCCATTACAGATTGTACCAAGTATATATAGTTCCACTCTATTATTGCATTAATAATCGATATGGCAAAAGCCACAAATATTAATCCATAAGAAACATAATCAGGAACTTCTCTATTCCTCAAATCAGTTATTGAAGCTACAATTAAGGCAAACAAAGCCACTATTATCGCGATTAAAAGCATGATTTACTTATTTTGGAGGGATTATATAAAGTTTGTTAGTGCATATTTACAGAGTTTACCATAGGACGTTTTATCACCCACCTATAATAACAAAACATTTATATATTAGTGTAGTTATTAGTATACTGGTTGCCTATGCAAATTCACAAAAATTGTAATTTATGCGGAACTGGCTCTGAGGATACAGCCATCTTTACATGTAGTTATGCGAAGGGTGAACTCAATATATGTTTGGGTTGCCTTGCAGAAGGTATTCTAGAAACAGTAAATCAAAACAAGCCAAAAGCTCCTCAAGCAAAACAAGCAGAAATAGATCCAATGTTATTCGATTTATCCATACCAGATGAAGTTTATGGTTTTACATGTGAATCATGCAACACAGTAATGTTTGCAGATATATTCCCAGTACAATGTGAATGTTGTCAACACATCAATCATCAAGAAGTATTGTCAAGAACAAACAAAAATTAGGTGAGTAAAATGAATAAAGAATTAATGTTAGCAATCATATTAGTATCAATGTTTCCTGGAATCGTAGCTAGTGCGCATGGAATAAGTGGTTTCTTAGTCGCCAATGCAAGTGAATCAAACGTATCCTCAAATGCATCTATAGCACAAGCAGTAAACATAGTACCAGGAGCATACACTATACCATCGAGCGGATATGCATCATTCTATGCATTAGCAACAGTATTAATACTTATAGCATTAGCATACTTACTTAACGAATACAGAAAAGAAGATAAAAAAATAAGTTCAAAATCTAAAGTTGTAAAGAAGATTCACGCAGTTAATAAATCTGAGAAGAAAGCAAGTGAACAAAATTTAATTAGTAGTTTGAAAATATTAACTCAAAAAATAAAATTCGCAAAGATGAATAATGATAAAGCAGAAAAATACATGGTATTCATAGTAGGAGCGGTTGCTATAGCAGGAATCTTAGTATTGATATTAAGATAGAATTATTTTATTCTCAAGTATTTTATTTATTTCTAAATTCTAAACAATTATACCTAGCGTAACCTTTTTAAACGATTAATTATTCCTATAGTTTACCGATGATTGATGAGGTCCTTAGGGACTGAGAGAGGTATTATAATTCTAAGTAATACCAACGAAGAATAGTATAACATATTATTTTTCGAGACAAGAGTTGGAGGAGAAAAAAATGGCAGATCATAGAGGATATGAACTAGTAGAAGTAGCTCGTAAGAGTGGAAAGATTAAGAAAGGAACAAATGAAGCAACTAAGATGCTTGAAAGAGGAACAGCTAAAGCAATCGTATACGCAGCAGATGTAACTCCTAAGGAAATCGTAATGCACATCCCATTATTAGCAAAAGAAAAAGGAATATTATGCATTGAAGTTCCAAGCAAGGAAGAATTAGGTGCGGCAGCAGGATTAACAAAACCAACAGCAGCTATTGCAATAATGGATGCAGGCGACGCTAAAGGATTATTAAAAGATTAAGTAATTAAAAATTACAGAGGATAAAAATGGCTGATAACAAGGGAAAACCAATGAAATTCGACAATGCACCAGTACAACCTGCAGAGCAAAAGGGTAGTGTAAGTTTTACACAAGCAGTT
>JANNSE010000023.1:0-3883 GCA_031402215.1 Candidatus Woesearchaeota archaeon
GTAGTTCCATTATTAGAAGGAGATATTAAGACGCAAGTAACACGCATAATGGGTGAAGGTCTGTCTGAAGATGCAGAATGGAGTAGAATATCTGAAGCATTTAACGACTTCTATACTGAGTTAAAGAACGATGAGAAATTACAAGCAGAATACGAAGACATGTTTGTCAATATAGAAGATGCACTAAACGAATATGATGCAAAAAAAGCATTAGAAGACAGCAAGACAATCATACATAGAATAGCAATAAAAGACGGACAAATATCTTACGGAACAAAGGGAGAAGTTGATGGAAGATTATTAAATCAATTTTCTATGGACGAATATAACGACAATTTGCGTGTAGCAACTACCGTAGATATGTGGCTAAATAAAATCGGAAGAAAACAATTTAATAATGTCTACATATTAAACGAAAACTTAGAAATAATGGGCAGTGTTGAGAATCTTGCTCAGAATGAATCTATATATAGTACCAGATTTATGGGCGACAAACTATATGTGGTAACATTTAGACAAATGGATCCATTCTTTGTTATAGACTTAAGCAATCCGAATAAACCTGAAGTATTAGGATATCTAAAGATTCCAGGATATAGCTCGTATCTTCATCCTATAAGCGATAAATTAATCATTGGTGTAGGAAAAGAAACAGGAGAGAACGAAAACGGCGGAGTTACAACCAAAGGAGTCAAAGTTTCGTTGTTTGATGTAAGCGATTTTAGCAATCCAAAAGAAGTTGATAAGTACGAAATTGGATTACAAGGAACAGATAGTCCGATACTTTACGACCATAAAGCATTCTTATATAGTGCAACAAAAGACTTGATGGTAATACCTGTAACAGAAATCACAGAGAGAACGCCTTCAGGACAATATAATTATAGAACTAAAACATGGAACGGCGCATACGTATTCAAAGTTTCTGAAACAGGATTCACCGTCTTAGGAAAAGTAAGACACTCAAGTAGTGAAACAGAATATTATAATTGGTTTAATACTGCAAGCGTAATGAGAAGTCTATATATGGATAACACATTATACACCATCTCTGCTAAGATGATTAAAGCAAACGATTTAGAACACACACTAGAAGAACTAAATACAATTGCCTTACCATACAGCGAGAATAATCCTGTACCAATAATGTATTAAACGGTTGTAAGAATTTAGAAAATTATTTTTTTATTTTTAATTATCTTACTTTGTCTCTCTTAAAATCTTCTGCTTTTATTAATTGTAATAATTCTTTTTCGTGGCCTGCTCCAATAACTACAAGTATTTTTTTATTTTCGTTCTTTGACATAATCTTATAAATATTTTTAGCCATATACTTATTACGCTCGTCTATTAAAACAGAATATAAATTAGGATATCTTAATTTCAAATCGCCCATCAGTTTATTTATTAGTTCTTCTTTTGGAACTTTTTGTAAATCTATTTTCATTCTTTTACTAAAAGGTGCGCTAATAAAATCCCCTAATAATCTAAATTTTTCTTTCCAAGTGAACGCTTTAGAAAATCTTCTTAGAGTAATTTCAATATCTTGATCAATTAAATGTAGAATTTTTCCATTTGTTTTTGCGAGATTTACTACAGTCAACATATCGCTACCCGGTTTTGTTCCTACCACGTTTCCTAGTTTTTCTTGAATATATCCTGCTATCACCGCAAATAAATATCCTTGTAAACCATAATGTTTTATTCCTCTAAGAGACCTATCAGGTTTAGCATTTGTTAATAGCGAATGTAATCTTTTATGATCTAACTCTACACAAACTATGTCCGGATTAAAATCTGAGAATTCTTCTGTAATTTTTTGTATAGATTCTTTTGCTATATGTGATGTTCCTAATAACTTCACATTTTTGTATATGTTATTGTAAGACATTTTCTAACTAATTAGAATGTATTTATTATTGTTATGATTTATTTTCTTAATCCTAGAGCTTTACGAAATATTTCTTCCTCAAAAGGTCTGAGTTTAGAATATCCTTGATTTTCTCTTTCTTTGTCGCAATTAAAGGCCAAATATTCTAAATTATGTTTTTTTCCATATAGTTTTATTTCTTTTGCAAAGACTTCTAAACCTATCTTTATTGCTAAATAATCAAAAAATTTTACTTGATTTTTTCCGCCAACAGAAATTTTCCAATAATCTATATCTTCAGATGAAATGTTTTTTATTGAGGATAAACTTCCTGTGTTTGTTACTATTCTATCGGTCAAGTGTTCTCCGTCATGCCAAAAATAAATTACTTTTTGTTTGTCTTCATGACGAGGTCTATGAAGTGCCCTTGGTTCCATATACATAAAATATGTGCATTTTGTTAACATTTTATTCCTTTTATTTTTAGTCTGCCCTTAAGTAAGGTTTGAACCCGAGTAGAACCAAGAATGTCGGTCCTACTCAGGAAAAAGAGGTGAGTTAGCTTGAACTTCCCAATAAATAATTTTTAATACGCTTTACAACATCAGGATCTACATTATGCGTTCTTGCTGCTGTTTCGTAATCGTCTTTAGAAATAATTCTTGAAGATTCTTTTGTACTAGGAAGATGAGCAAAATGATTTTCTCTATAATTAGGGTTACTGTGTGAATAACTTGTGTGTGGTGTTGTGCCTGTAACTTCTTCTTCAATCAACTGACCGTCATAACGTCTGATTTTTAGAACTGCAGTTCCACTTACATGACCTATATGATTATGTGTGTTTATTGTTACAGCGCCTCGACTCAAAGTCGCATCTGAAATCATGTGCTTACACTTATCTGTTTTTTGTAATTCAGTTATAAGTTCATTTAATGCTTGCGCTGCTTCTTTGTGATCGTGTTGTTTTTGTGCGGTATACATTTTATCCTCTTTTATATTAAATATTAAAATAAAAAAACTTACTTCTTCTTCCACATTAATTCGAAGAATCCTTTTATTGATTCTGCGAAGAAACTTGTTTCTATCCATACAGCAACATCATATGTTGGATGTACGTCTTTATCGTTTGTTATGAAGAATAATAATTTGTTATCATCTACTAACACAAATCTTGATTTAACGTCGGAAACTGCTTTTACTTCTGCAACTCCTTTTAATTGTTTCTCAATCTTGTCAACGTCTTTTGTGCCCGAGATTAATATTTTTATTGTAACGCCCTTGTCTGCAATCTTCTTTAATGTTTTTTCTAGATGTTGTATTTTTCTTACAATTCCTTCTGAAGAAGTCATTAAATATACAGATTTCTCTGCTTTCTTAAGCATACTTTCCATATAATCGTATATGCTGTCTCTGTTTTTTATCATTCCAACAAGCTCTGTTGGTTCAACCATATCGATTCCTGTTGTGTGTAGTTGTGTTAATTGTTCTAGAACATCTGATTTTCTTAGCTCTTCCATTGACACTTCTTGTCTTGAAGATTCTTCTTTTATTTTTTTCTTAATAACGTCTATTACTTCGTTTGGTGAAATTGCCATATATTTTATTGGCTTTCCTAATTTCATCATTACAAATCCTTTTTTTTCTAAGGATTCTAAAACATCATATGTTCTTGATCTAGGAACATTAGAAATATCTGATAATTCTCCTGCGCTGGATACTCCTCTTGACAATAATGCTGTCCATATCTTTGCTTCGTAGCTATTTAAACCAAAATCTTTTATCTTCTTTAATAGTTCCTGTTGAACAATCATCTTTTTGCCCCCAACAATATTAATTATATTGCGTCCTTGATTATATTATATTAAACACAAATAAGCACAATTATTAATCGAACCGATTGTGTTACTATTGGAAAGTAAGACTTCTTTATAAATATTTTCTTTTTGTTGTTATTGTATAGTGAGAACGACATCTGTTGATATTATCAACCCGCTCTTTTTCTTCTTTAGTATG
>JANNSE010000024.1:0-6735 GCA_031402215.1 Candidatus Woesearchaeota archaeon
CTACATGTAATATTACTCTAGACGGTAATATTGTAGCTCCTGGTACATTTAATATGAACTTGTCCACAACATATACTGCAAATAATCTTGCTGAAGGAACACATTATTGGAATGTTACATGCAGAGATCAAGCATTTAATAGAAATATTAGCGAGACAAGATCTTTCAACGTATTTATACCTCCAATAATAACTTTACTAAATCCTCCTAACAATAATTGGAGTAATTCTTCCACTAATAATTTCTTTTTCAACGTTAGTGATGAAACTGGATTACAAAATTGTTCGATATTACTGAATGGAGCTATTAGTCAAACAAAGACTACTGCACAATTAGTTCTTAATGGCACAAACAATTTCACCATAGGAAGTATGGTTTCTGGTAATTATACTTGGGCTATAGAGTGTTATGATAATACTACGTATAATGCATACAATATTAGTAGCAACAGAACATTCTACGTAGATTTAATTCCTCCTCAACCAACTATACATACCGCCAATAATACTTGGTTTAGTACAGGAACTCCATCCATATCATTTAATATAACAGATAATATGGATAATTTATTAGATTATACGTTCTATGCAAACAGTACTCCTAATTTAGTTGGAACAGTAAGTAATAATAGTGTGACTTCAGTAAATCTTTTACCTCTGCAAAACGGAACATATACTATTACTTTAGAAAGCGTTGACAATGCGGGTAATAGGAAAAATTCTACTCCAATTACAATATATATTGATACTGTAATACCCTACATAAATCTTACTTCTCCGTCTAACGATACTAACATCACAGTAAGCACTTTGGATTTGAATTTCACTCCATACGATAATATTGCTTCAACTTTAACTTGTAATTTAACATTAGACGGCACTATAATTGCAAGCAACATGACCGTGAATAGCGGTAACAATCAGAATGTGACAATATCTGGATTAGTAGGAGGATATCATACTTGGAATGTTACTTGTGCTGATTTAGCATCTAATAGAAATACTAGTTTGACTTATAGGTTTTATGTCGTAATGCCGGATTTATATATCAATAATACGCTGATATATTTCAGTAATAATAATCCTATAGAAAATGAGACTGTGAATATTACTGCAGAAATATTTAATACGGGATTAGCGTCGGCACAAAACTTTACTGTGGAAATACGTGTAAATAGTTTGACTGGAACTTTAATATACAATAACACGTTATCTTTAGGAATTAATGAATCTGTTAATGTTACCACAAATTATTCCTTGTCTATAGGAAGTACAACATTCTATGTATTAATCGATACGCCGTTAGCAACAAACGGCACTATAAGAGAATCCAACGAAACAAACAACAATGCATCTAGAGCTATAAGTGTAGGTTTATGGGAGTTCGTCTCCGGAAATACGACGGAAAAATTAACTATGACGGATTTGACAAATCAAACCATATTCGATTGGCTTGTTAGTAATGCATCAGGAAGTAAATTGTTTGCAGCAGACGTAGATTCTAATATTAATTGGAAAAGTCTTAAAGCATTGGGAATAAATACGAGCAATCTTTCATCGCCTACAGACTTCGCTACTTTAGATACTCAACTTGGATCTACAAACTTTAGTGATTCAGTAAACAGAACTTATACAATTGGAAATGCACCAATAGAATTAATTAATTATACTATTTATGCTAGACAGATAATTTCTGTTCCTATTTTCAATAGTACTAATAATTCGAATTTCAAAACAGGAATATTATGGGATTATGGCGACGGTGGAGTAAGGTACACTGGAACACAAGATGTAATATTCGTTTCACCTATAAACAAAAATACTCCAGGATACAACGCTACTGTAGATTATGAATTAAGATTACCTGCAACACTGAGATCTTACAAAGCAGGACAAAACTTGGTCGTATTTTATGCAGAGATAAATTAAGTGCTACTGATATAATAAAATGATTAAAAGATTTTTTTTTAATAAACGACGTATAAACTTTATACTAGTTATATTCTTATTCGGTTTTTTATCAATGACCTTTGTTTGGGCATTTGATTCTTCGTCGAATAACGTCTCTTTAATCATTCAAAGAGATTTTTACAACATTGATGAATCTGTAATAATCCGTCTAATGGGTGTTCCTCTTCTAGATAACTCTATTCATTTAGATATATATTTACTCGAGGATTCTTATTATTCTTTCAGATATGTCGGACTAATTAATGAAGATATAGTTTTTATTCCTCAGAAACAGGGAACGTATATGATAAAATTATTCTCTGTTAAAGATGGACAACAGGTTTTATTATCTGAGAATCGATTCTTAGTAGAGGACCGTATCGGAAATGAATTTATTTTAGCATCTGAAATTATTATTCAGGAAGATTTGAATTCTAATTCGACACAAAATAATATTATTGAAGAAAACAACATGCAAAAAATTATTTCTTCAAATTTTTCGTCAGTCAAACGAAATAAATTTAGCGGCGAAACAACTAATTTTGAAAAATATAAAAATAATTTATCTTCTCTAAAAAATATTTCTAACGTAATTCTTGAAAATCCTGGAAAAGGGCGTATAAAGTGGCACGGTCCGTTGAATGTATTAAATTCAGATATGGATTCCAACATTATCATAGAAGACAATGTTATTGTCGTTAATTCAGAAATTTTAGACACATCATTTAATACCTCAGCGACACTCACGATGTATAATATTCCTTATATTTCTCCTGTAGTTTTGAAAAATAATATCTTGTGTTGGAATTGTAATATTCTATCTTATCTCGACGGAGTATTAGAGTTTGATGTTAGTGGTTTTAGTAATTATACTGTTGTAGAGAATACTTCTCTGATGATTTGGGATAATAATGATCCGGATGGAACTTTGTATGGAGGTAATTTGACTAAGTTCGTAAATCAGGATATAACTTTTTATGCCAATTATACCAATCAGTCTGATAATAGTTCTATTAGTGATGCAGATTGTGTGATTGCATTTAGCGATGATGTCGGTCCGGTATATATTATGAGTTACAATGTAAGTATTGATCTATATACTTACGTCCGTAATTTTACTGTCAATGATACGTATCAATATAACATCACTTGTAATAAAACAGACTTTTACACTCTAAATTTAACTAATTATCTTACAATGGATTTGGCGGGAGATTTGGCGGTATATTATCAAGAAATAAATTTCAGTCAAAAATATCCTTTAGAAAATGAAAACATAACTATCTATGCAACTATTTATGGTTTGACTGATTATAATTATACCGATACGCTCATAAGATTTTATGACGGAAATCCTGCTTCAGGCGGGCTAGTTATAGATGATATTTATATCAACATTACCGGTATATCTAATATTACAATTAATACTACTTGGTTGTCAAAAGTAGGTATTCATAATATTTATGTGCAAATCGATCCAGTATATGCTACGAAAGATTTAGATAGGAATAATAATATTGCCTATAATAATACTTTTACATCATTATGGCAAACATATTACGGTAAAGCTACTCCATCGACAGCTAATTTAGGGTCTGCTAATTATACTTTCATTAATTGGAGTTTATCAAATACTGCATCTGTGAATATTTATGTTACCGGTGCAGGCTCTAATATTAATTGGGTGTCGCTAGAAGCTATTACGAGAAATAACACTGGTGATCAAGATGTTGATAGTCTTAATGATTTCTATGATATTGATTTATCTTTAGGAATAGAGAATTTTAGTGATTCTATAAATAATACTTATAGTATCGGAGGATATCCTATTAGTACATCTAATTATACTGTATATGGTGTTTCAGTAAGGGATGTTCCGGAAGTTATGAGTACGAATAATACCAATTTTTATACAGGCATATTATGGGACATTAGCGATACGTTATTATCTTATTATTCATATGAGTCTATACCCTTATCTAGACAGGACATAGTTTTCGTGACGAAGACAAATCATGATAGTGAGGGAGCATACGGTGTTTATGATTATGAGATAAGAATACCTGCATTTTTGAGAATGTATAGGGGTGAAGGAGACGTAGTACAATTTTATTATGAGATACAATGAAGCTTTACAAGTATTACGAACCTTCAATATCCAAACATTTTTAAATACCGAATCTCAGTAATTCATAAAATAGAGGTGAGTGATGGAGAATTACGACTTAGATGTCAATGCTCTAGAGGATTTATGTGCTACTTTAGAGGAGCCAGCATTCTTAATAGACAAGAATTATAACATCGTATGGGCAAACCAGATGTTTAAGAAGAAGTACGACATACCTTTAGGTACAAATTATTCTCAATTAAGCAAATATGAAATGCATCACCCTTCTACAATGGATTGCCTAGAATTAGGTAGACTAATCAAAGCAGTAATAAAGAAAGACACTTATAGTATAAAGTTAATTTCTTTACCAATAAAATATGGTGCTGAAACAGTTTCTGTATTACAATTAATAGAATATATGGATTTACCAGAAACTCCTCATTCAATAATTATGGATACGCACACAGCTATACTAAAATTATTTGTAAATGAGACTAATGAAGCAGTTCTATTAACTGATAAAAATAATGTCGCTATAACTTTTAATAATCTTTTTGAGAAAGAATTTACAAGCGTACCCGAAATAAAAGAGTTAATATTAAAACAACTTGAATATAAAAATGTACAAGATATATTCGAAAATATACAAAGAATAATGTTCCATAGTCATAATGTTTCTAGAAAAGTGTTGGAAGACAGCAGTCGTATAATTGGTTACGTATATGTCTTTAAACCTAAAAACCCTGTAACTCAAAAGTTTGTTCCGAAAGCGAGTATCAAACATAAGAAGAAATCTAAAAGATAAAAATGTTAAATGTCTTAAAGAATACTGAAAAGTTACGACAGGCTACTGGGGGTGAAAAGGTTGAAGGTTTAGAACCTCCTAAAAATCTCCCTGATTTAGCTAGAGATCTCTATGAACGAGATCAAAGAACTGCTCCTTCAGTTTCTTCTTCTACTGATGATAATGTACATACTACTATACAATCTTTTGCCGCCACTTCAAATCTATCGAATTTATCTAGACAAATTAATGAGCCAAGCAAAGATTCTGTTCCGGGGTTGGATTTATCTTTAGTGCGACAACATTTAGCTGCTTCTCAGTCTGCTATTCAATCTGTACCACAACCGCCTTTACAATCTAATTATCAACCTGTTCAACAACCAGTTTATCAACCTGTTCAGCAACCTGTTCAACAACATATTATTAATCCTGTAACACAACTCACTTCGCAATTATTGTCACCATCACAATCATTCCAAGATAATCTGAATGCTGTGAATGACGATACTGGTTTCTTTAAAGAATTTGAGGAGTATGTTAGAAATAATGGATTAAATACTGACATAATCAACGACTTATTAGATAAAAATTTGCTTGATCACATGATGTTTTATCATACGACAAAAGGAGAGGATATGCCTTTCTATGCTTCTAGCGCAGAATTATCTCATGCTATTAAAGTTAAATTAGAAGAATTACAAAATTTTGAAAGAAGTTGGATTAGTAATAAACAAAAAATGGATTTAATGAAGAAGTGGAGTTCTACAATCGAATCGGATATACATCTTAGATCTGAAGAATTAAAGAAGTTAATGTCAGAATCACGTAGACGCGGCGGTGCTAATAATAAACCTGCAGAATTTTTTCAAATAAATAACTCGCAAAAAAAAGAATCATCTAACAATTCTAATAATGTAGCACCTAACATTTCTACAAATGTTCCTTTGTCTCCTACAATTGCATCTTCAGTATATCGTCCATCTTCAACATCGATAAGTCCATCCGTGGCTTCCTCAACAAATTCTTTATCTGCGTCATCAGTCGACGTTTTGCCTAAACCTCCTGTGATTCATCCAATATCTGAACAACCTGTAATGTCGTCGAAATATGCATTAAATAATTATGTTGTTCATGATTCTTCTAAATATTTTTATTCTGTCGACGGTCAAGTATTCAAGTCTTTACTTGATTTAATGAATGGTTTAGATAATATGAGTAGAGATGCGTTTAATCATCATGTTACTGCTTCAAGAAACGATTTTGCTAATTGGGTTAAAGGTGTATTTGGAGACTTTAGATTATCTGACGGATTGCGTTCGCAAACAGATAGAGAAGGATTATGGTATTTCTTAAAGAATAACACATATTGATTTACTGTTTTTTTAATTTAATATTTTCTGATGTATTTCATATGGTTATTTAGCACAATAGTTCTATAAATAAGGTTATTTTAGTCTTCTTTTACTTAAAAACTTCATAAAAATGCTTTTTTCTTCATAGTCTACTAAAACAAAACATTTATATATAAGTATACACATTTGTATATTAATTTACTAATGTAGTACAAATAGATACTAGGTTAGTTAGTTATAAAACAAATTGAAAAAATAAAAATCTCCGACGTAGAGGTGAACAGAATGAACCAAAAAATGATGATAGGCATTGTAATTGCACTACTTGCCTTAACCACATTCGTTAGTGCTATACCGGTAGGTCCAAAGACTCTGGTAGAAAGTAATCAAGATAGATGGCCGACATGGTGGTCTATTAATGCTACTGCAATTGCAGGTAATGTAACTCAACTGACATTCAACGGTTCTACAGTTACTAGAACATATCAAGGTTACTATGGTAACATCACAGGTTACATTGTATTAGGTGACACTAATAAC
>JANNSE010000025.1:0-7660 GCA_031402215.1 Candidatus Woesearchaeota archaeon
GATTTTGAAAACACTTGTGCATATTTGAAAACGCAAGGTATAGATTATTATGGTGATTGCATGAGCTATATTGCTAGAGATACTGGGAATATTGTGGCGTGTGATTTTTCAGAGAACAATATAGGGCACGACTGGCGTGATGCCAATACTATGATTCTTGATACTACTGTTACAGATTGTTTTGAGAGTATTTTAAGACTCAATCCTACAGTGACCGTTGATAACTGTAAGCGTTTAAGTCAACCAGCTGTGCAAGAAATTTGTTCCGATGTATTTCCATAAGTGTATTTATATTAGAATTTTATAAGCACTTTTTTTATTCTTCCCATTCCTTATCGAATAATTCTTTCAAGGCTTTTGATTTCTTTGGACCTATTAAATCTACGTCTCGTAATTCTTTCTCAGAAGCATTGACTATGTTCTTTACACTCTTGAAATGTTTTAATAAGGGTCTTGCACCACCCATACCTATGTTTGGGAGAGATGAAACAAAGTATTCTTGTTGCTCTTTGACTGATTCTGGCTTTTTGTAATGATGTTGTATCTCATTCTTTTCTTCAGATTGCTCACGTTTTGCAATACTCATAAGATATTCAGCAGTATCCTTAGGATTCTTAGTCTGTATTAATGGAATTCCATATGAGACTGTGATTGTAGCAATCATTCCACGAATACTGTTAGGATGAATTTTTCTTACTGAATATATATCTTCAGTTCCCTCAATTATTAGTAGAGGTCTTTCATATCTCTTTAACTGTTTTAATTGAGATAGCAGTCTACCGTCAATTATAGAATCGACAAAATCTGGAACTGTTTTGTATTCAACAGCAACTTTTCCACTTAATAAGAAATCTCCAATAGATAATTTTTCTAAACTCAAATCAACTTTATCTAACAATTCTTTCAACACATTACTTCCTTTTTCACGATAATCAGCAATAATTTTAATTTTTGTACTCTGAACAAAAGGTTCTTGAGGAACTTCTTGAAAATCCATTAATGTCTTAGCGCCCTTAATGTTTACGCCGTTTTTATTCGCACTTACAGTTCCATCATTATTCTCGACGTTACTTGTTCCAGCATTAAAGTTTTTAGTCATAGCACCAATTGTTCTATACATCATTTTTTCTTTATTTCGAGCAACATGATAATACACTTCATCAACAGTATCTTTTGTTATAAGCATTATAATTCTTCCGTCTTCTAATCTTCCAGTTCTACCACTACGTTGAATCTTTCTAATTGCACTAGGAACAGGTTCATAAAATATAACTAGGTCAACTTGAGGAATATCTAGACCTTCTTCACCGACGCTACTTGAGACTAATACATTGAAATCTGTATTTGAGAATTCTTCAATCATTTCTTTTTGTTTCTTTTGTGTAAGTCCTGTATCTTTCTTCTTAGCTTGACCCACAAATAATTTTGTTTTGAATCCCATAGACATAAGTTGTTTTGTGATTTTACTTCCACTATCTCTGTATTGTGAGAATATTATTATTTTCTTAGATTTATTTTCAGGAATCGCAGGATCGAGCTCTTCTGTAATTATCTTTTTTAATTCTTCAAATTTAGGATGTTCGAATTTCCCGACGACACTCTCTGCTTTAATGTATGCACTTCTAAAATTAACGTCTTTAACAAGATTTATTGTGGCTTTAACTTTTCCAGTTCTTGCTTCGCCTTGTAATTTGTCCATGTAGTCTTTTAGAGGTTGAGCTCCTTGAGTTTCAATTAACTCTATAGCGTGATGTATTTTAATAACTTCAGCGAGTAGGCTTACTGCTCTTAATGTTTCGAAGTCTCTTTCTCCTTGAGCCATTTTAGCATGAATTGCTGCTTGCATTCCAAGAATATTTTTCTTAGAATATTTTACTCCTTCGACTGTAAATCCTATGTTCTTTAACTCGTTAAATTTAGATTTATAGCATGCATCAAGGTATTTTTTTATTTCTAAAAATTCATCAGGTAACTCTACGAAGACTTTCTTTATGTCAACATCTTTAACGTATGGTGCAACATCTTCGTCTGTAGTGTTTCTGACTTCTATTTTTTCAATAAATAAGTTAGCGCAAACTTCGTTGATAGTTTCATTGTCTGTTCCAGGACTAGCTGTAAGAGCTAAAATTCTTGGATGTAATGCTTTTTTTGTATATTGTTTGGCAACAAAATTATAGGAATACTCGCCTGTAGCTCTATGAGATTCATCGAATCCAATTAAAGAAACATCTTTTAAATCAATTTTATTAGAAAGTATGTCGTTCTCTAATCCTTGTGGTGTAGAGAATATGATTTGAGCATTCTTCCATAATGTTGCTCTAATTTCAGGACTAACAAATCCTGTAAACATGACCATCTTATCTTTTTCAATGTTGAAATGTTTTTCAAATACTTGAGCATATTGTTCAATTAAAGGTCTAGTCGGTCCTAATAGAAGAACTTTGCTTTTAGGATAAAGATTTAGACGATACGCTGCCATCATTAGAAATATTGCTGTTTTACCTACACCTGTTGGAAGTACAACTAAAGTATTGTGCTTAGTACATGTATTGAATATCGATTCTTGATATAATCTAGGTGTAAATTCCTTAAGATAGCTTTTAACAACATCTTTATCTTTCTTCATGTATTCCTCAACAATTGTATCAACAAGGATGGCGTCCATATTTATAAACATTTGCCGATGATTTAAATAGGCTACGCGTGGGTGACTAGTGTGGGTAGTGTTTTGTGCTCGTCTTGTGTGCTTCTTTAACCTCTAAAATTTCACTTCTCCCACAAATATATAAATAAGTGTGCTTTCTCTAGCACTACTCATGTTTGTATTTTATGAGAAACTTTTTATATATAGGTGATTGAATGAATAAAATGTACGATTTAATAATAGTGGGTGGCGGAATTGCAGGAATTACTGCAGCTATCTACGCAGCAAGAAAGGAAATGAAGTTTGCAATTATCTCTCCAGAATTTGGTGGAGAAATTATGAACACTACTTATGTAGAGAATTGGCCAGGAATAAAATCTATAGGTGGTAGAGAATTAGCGGATAATTATATTGACCATATGAAAAGTCTTGGTGTAGAAATAATAGAAGACGCAGTTACAGAAGTAAAACACGATAAACATTTCTGGGTTACAACTTATGGTGGAGTTTATGAATCAAAAACTTTAATCTGGGCGACAGGATCTACACATAAAGATTTAGGTGTGCCTGGAGAAGGCGAGTTACGTGGAAGAGGAGTTACATATTGTTCTATTTGTGACGGTCCATTATATAAAAATAAAGTTGTAGCAGTAATCGGTGGTGGAAACGTCGCTTTAACTTCCGCAATATATATGGCTAGTATTGCTACAAAGGTATACATAATTAACCGTTCTGATAATATTCGTGGTGATCCAATATTATTAGACAAACTTAAAGCCATGCACACTGTTGAAATTGTGAATAATGCAAAAGTAAAATCAATCAACGGCACTAAGATGGTAACTTCAATAACTCTAGAAGACGGTCAAGAAGTAGAAGTAAATGGTGTACTAATAAACATAGGATATACTCCGATAACAGAGCCGATAAAAAACATAGTTGAGCTTAATCAATATGGTTATATCGAGACTGATTGGAAAGGTATGTCTAAGACAGATGGTTTGTTTGCTGCAGGCGATGTTGTTTTTAATCCTTATAAGCAGTTAGTTATCTCTGCATCCGACGGTGCAAAGGCGGCGCTTGGCGCATATGACTATCTTTCGATGAGAAAATAAATTCTGAAAAGGTGAGTAAATGGATTATATGAAAAATATTTGGTTAATGGTCTTCGTTATCTTTGCGTTGTTTGTATCGACACACAACGTAAACGCTTTAGATTGCCCTATAGGGTTAATTAATGATACTGCACCAGGATCATGCGCATTATATGTAGATAAAAATACTGATGCACTCTGCGATTTATCTCAACCAGATTTAAACGATAGTTGTGACACTAACTTAACTGCAACAGA
Organism: Candidatus Woesearchaeota archaeon; assembly: GCA_031402215.1. Classification (GTDB taxonomy): domain Archaea; phylum Nanobdellota; class Nanobdellia; order Woesearchaeales; family UBA9642; genus UBA9642. The sequence continues at coordinate 3,997 of JANNSE010000025.1, forward strand.
TTTAACAAGTACAGAAATAAAATCAATGACTGTAGAACAAGTTGCAGAATATTATAAAATTGAAGGCGAAAAATTCGCTGAAGAAATATCTAAAGTTGCAGGAATCAAAGTAAAAAAATCTGATTCATTCCAAGTTTTACATGATAATTATGGTGTAAGACCTCTAAATGTGCGAGAGATTGCAGTGGCAATGAGTCTAAATTCCAAAATAGTTGTATCAGAAAAAGTTTCTGAAACTCATACTTCAACAAACCTATACCCTGTACTTGCGATAGTTATAATTACGCATTTATTATACTTACTAACTTTTATTTTATCAAAAAAAGAAATCATTAGCACTAATATGCATAGAAAAATATGGAATTGGTTATTACTAATAGTCTTTATACCTGTACTGGTTACATCGTTATTATGGCTATTACGTGTAGAATATAATGTTATTATTCCGACTTTTTTTAACGTAATATATTGGCACGTAGTATTTGGATTAGTCATGATAATAATATCGGCGTTCCACATATTATGGCATGTAAAATATTATTTCACTGTCAAGAATAAAAACACAAAATAGATAAGATGAATTAACGTCTTAATGGAGGATAAAATGGTAAAAATAAATGAACAAGCACCAGAATTTACAACAGAAGTATTTCATAATGAACAAATTGATACAATCTCGTTAAAAGATTATAAAGGAAAATGGGTGGTATTATTCTTTTATCCTGCAGACTTTACATTTGTATGTCCTACAGAACTTGGCGAGTTGGCGGACCATTATGAGCAATTCAAGAAATTGAATACTGAAGTATTGAGTGTAAGTGTAGACACACCATTTGTACATAAAGCATGGCATGATGAATCTCCTACAATAAAGAAGATAGCCTTCCCTATGGTTGCAGATCCAACACATAATATTTGTAATTTATATGGAACACTAATCGAAAAAGAAGGATTATCTTTAAGAGCGACATTCATAATAGATCCAAAAGGCGTAGTAAAAGCATACGAATTCCATAACAATAGTATAGGAAGAAATGTTTCTGAGTTAATAAGAAAAATAGAAGCAGCGCAATTCGTAGAAAAACATGGCGAAGTATGTCCTGCAAGTTGGAAACCCGGAAGCAAGACATTGAAGCCGGGATTAGATTTAGTTGGAAAGATATAAATCGATATAGATTATTTTTTAATATGTCCCTAGTTCGGGACTAATTTTTTCTTAAATTTATCCTCTATAAATACACCCAAAAAGCTTATAAATCGTGACTATTTCACGGTAACAATTTCAGTGTGTGGGGGTTTGTGGATGGATAGTGTAGGATCAATATATCACTGTTCTGGTAAGGAAATTGTGACTGTATTTAGTAAATACAGCGATGTACAAGTTGCATTACCTCCTCCAATGAAAGGTAAGTATCTTGCACACGTAACATACACTTATGGTAATGTTTCACAATCAGTTGACGTATATCTTGTTGATAAAGTTCTAAAAGAAAATCTTGAAGTAAAAAGAGATTTAGATATACAGAACGTACATTTTGGAGAAAAGCCTTCTCTTGATAGAAAAATACGTGATGAAACAATAAAGAATCATAATATGCACTTCGAGATATTGCAAGATTTGAGAGGATCAAAACTTGAAGATGAAATAATGACTGTTGTTGCAAGAGATGTGCATGCATATGAAAAACCGCCCGCTAAGTCTAGATTATTTTCACCAACAACGTATTCGAGCGAAATAATTCCAGTAACTATTGTCGATTATGTTGATAAAGATTGTAAGAATAGTCTTCTTCAGAGCGGTAAGGCAGATTTTGTTCCAGGTTGTGATTTGGAAGCAAACATAGATTTTTCTCAAGGATGTATTGCAGGATGGGTTGAGGGAAAATATTTAACATTCAAACCAACATGGAATCCTGTAACTGAAACGTTTGTAGGATTTCTAAATAATAAATATGAAGAATGCGGATATTGTTACAAAGGTTACGGACATAAAACTTTTCCGAAGACATTTGTTGACATCGTTGGAAGAAAAGATCAATTAGTATATGAATTATTAACAGGAGATTTCACAAATTTTGATGGAAAGATATTCGGAAGAAAAGTTGATGTATTGCGTGGAGGAAAGACGACAGAAGTAGGATCCATATATACGAGACCCCAATTAATAACAACGTTCGAAGCAGCTATTGAGACTGTAACGAAGTTTGTTTTCCCAACAAAATATCTCGAGTTTGATCCAGCTCTTTTAGAATATATGAAAAATCCTTTGATAAATGTATTATTTAGCGTAAGTTCAGTGGGGTTTTTAGAACCTGGACCGAACAGAGATGGGAAAACAGTCAAATGGAGATTAGAACAAGCTAGACAATACAGAGAACGTGGAGCTAATGTAGGATTATTCTTAATGATGGATTATGTGTATGGAAAGAAATCAAAAGATGAAGAAATAGTTGCTTATGCAAATAGATACAACATTCCAGTAATACCGTTGCAACAAACTGTTACAAATAAAGATGTGGCTATGGCGATGACTGGAAGAACATGGGACGAATTAATACAACCATGGGGGCAACATTCTATTGACGGAAAAATAATCGGCGGTTATAGGAAAAAAGGTAACACGGGATTAATACCTGCAGTATTTAATTCAGATTTAACAAAATTATTAGGAAATAATTCTAATCCTGTTTTCAGCGGATGTGCTCATACTGAAGGTGCAGAGGGATTGACATATTGTGCAGGATGCGGTTTTAGAAAGGGAAACATAGTAAAAACAGAAAAACCAGATCACCCGTTAGATTTAGAATCTTACAAAGGGTTAGATACAAACGACGCGATTGATAAATATAAGAAAGATACAGAAAATCGCGTACAGAAAAATTCTAGAAGAAAAAAAAGTCCGAAACAGTCAAACAAACTATTCACAAAAGAACATTATAATAATGGAAAGAGCGAGGAGTAAAAAATGTCACCGCAAGATTTGGAAACTATCATAAAGAAGTTCAAAGTTTCTCCTAATAGAAAACTAGAGGGAATAAGATTTGAATCTGCTTTCCATTATATGCCGATATCGATAATTTTTAATGTAATTGGATTCAACAATTATAGAGAACACAGTTTACGAGAAACTAACACTTTATCTAAATCTATAAAGAATCACGGATTATTAGAACCGATAACTTTAGCGTACGATACTAAGAGCGATATATGGGATTTTATTGATGGCGAAGGAAGATTATGGTCTTGTTATCAAAATGGTGCAGACGAAGTTCCCGTAGAAATATTCTATGATGTGCCTGAAGAAACTCGTCTAAGAATGAAGATTGCTGCAAATAGTACAAAGACAAAAATAGATTCAGAAGACTTAGCAAAGTTTACTAAAGATTTGTATGGTTTACTTGAACAATATGCTATAGGACATGCAGCACCTTTAGAGGGTTTCAAAGGCGTAAAACCTTCAATAAAAGGAATTGCAAAAATTACAAATAGAGATCCAAGTACTGTAAGTAAATATTTTGTATTTAATAATCTAGATAGTGAAGTAAGAGATTACGTCAATACTCATCGTGAGCAGAATTTATATTCTAGAAGTATAAAGATAGGAAGAGCACTTCCTGACACAGAGCAACAGAAAATTTTCTTTTTCTCCATGTTAAAAGCGAAA
>JANNSE010000026.1:0-10716 GCA_031402215.1 Candidatus Woesearchaeota archaeon
AGGTCCCGTTTTTGTTTCATCTTTACCGCCTGTAAATAGTTTAATCAATTCTAGTATTAAAACTATGAATGCTGCTACAGCTGCTAGTGCTAATACTCCTGCTAACAGTGGAACATTTATTTCAATCCAATTATATAGTACACTAAATGGTACGACTAATAGTCCATAAATTATTAGATATGTTAATGCTGCACTAACTTTCTTACCATTCTCGGCCGTGAATAATCCAAGCATAATGTTGTATAATAATATTGCTAGTACAAGTAGAAGTATAATTAATGCAATAACTCCAAGATCTCCTATCTTAAATCCTAAATTCATTTCTAATACACTCATAGAAATTGCTAATGCTAATCCTACGGCAACAGCAACCATCTTAGTGCTTTTTTTATCATTATAGCTACTGAACACTTTAGCAAATATCATCTGCGCTAAACTTAAGAATAATAAGAAATATATTATTGCATCAATAAATTGATAATATCTAAGATAGAATCCTGCAATATCAAGATTACCAAAAGGATTGAGTATAGAATCTAGACTGAATGTATACGCACTTACGCTACTGGCTAGAATAATTATTCCGAATAACAGCAATATGATTTTTGACACTGTTTTGTTATTCATATGTTTTACACTCTTTTATTATTTTCTGTGTATTTCTATATTTATAACTTTCTATATCTTCAACGTCGTTACTTTAGAAATTCCGAATTCATTCATCGAAACACCATATAATGTATCTGCTTCTGATATGACGGAATCGTTGTGACTAATAATTATGTATTGTGCCTTCTTTGAATAGTTCTTAACTAATAATGCGAGCTGTTCTGAATTCTTCTTATCTAATGCTGCATCAACTTCATCGAATATATAGAATGGAGCAGGATCGTATTCTTGAACAGCAAAGATGAATGCGATTGCTGTGAGAGTTTTCTCTCCACCAGATAATGATTTTATATCTAAGAATCTGGTTCCAGTAATCTTAACTTTAATCAATAATCCGCCATTGAATGGATCATTCTTATCCTCTAATTCTAGGGATGCTTCACCTTTGCTTGATAGTGCGCCAAATATTACTTTGAAATTGTGATCAATTATTTCATATGTTTTCATGAATATTTCTTTCTTCTTACTGTCAATCTCATTAATCATCATTAATACATCTTCACGTTCATGTAATATTTTATCCTTCTTTTCGTTGAATGTCTTGTATTCCTTCTCGATCTTCTCATAGACTTCAAGTGCACGCATGTTTACTGCACCAATATCTAAGATTAATTTTTCGAATTGTGCAATCTCTTTTAATATTTCAGATTCAGGTTTATCCTTGAATAAATCTACTCCATCGTATTGCTTGAATTCTTCAACCATTCCAGAAAGCTGAGCGCGTATCTCTGCACTTTGTAATGATACGAGATTATCCTTTTGTTCAATTCTTCTAGATTCTTCCTGCTTATTGAACGATTCGTTTTCAGTCTTGCTGACTTCTTCAGATAATTTATTACGTTTATTAAATAGTTCTTTGAATTGAGCGAAGAATTTAGCTTCGATACTTTCTTTCTCTTTCAATGATGCTTCTTGTTCCTTGACTTTTTTCGTTAGGTTATTTTTCTCCTCTTCGAATCCGCTCTTTTCCTTATCCTGTTGTTTTAAGATTTTTGAGATGTTTTCTTTTTCAGGATTCAACACATTAAGTATTTGAGCATCATTATTCTTAATTTCCATTCTATAATTAGTTACATCTTCACGCAATTGTGTTCTCTTCTGCTCAAATGCGTTCAACTCGGCTAATAATGATGGATTTCTTAATTCGTTAATCTTATCTCTCAATTGTTGCTTTCTAATCTTTAATTGAGCCATTGCTCTATTCTTTTCACTTGTTTTAGTTATGATTGCATCTAAGTTTTTATCTATATCCGTAATAGATTTCTTTAATTCTAGCTTTTGTTTCTTGCTAACATCTAAGTCGTTAGAATCAAGATGTAATGTTTTTTCCATTACAATTATTTCACCATCAAGATTAGATTTTAATTGTCTTAATCTATCGATTAAATCTTCATTATCAAGTTTCTTTTGTTCTAAGTTGCTTGACATTCTATCTAAGTCAGCAATTTCAGATTCTAATTTTGCAATACCATCACTAACTTCTTTTTCTTGGAATCCTGAACCTGTTCTAGTTCTGAAACCACCTTGCATTGAACCACTAGTTTCTAAGAGGTCTCCACTCATTGTGACCATTCTATAATTTCCTACACCAATCTTTCTTGCTGTTTCTACGTCTTCAACTACAATTGTGTTCTCGAATACGTAACTGAATACTTTTTCAAATTGATGATCATAAGTTACTAAATCAATTGCTAATCCCCTAATGCCTGGAGATTTTAGATTCTTTAATTCAGGCTTTATTGCAACGGATCTAATTTTATTCATTGGTAAGAACGTTGCTACACCAAGTTTATTATCTTTCAAATATTTGATACATTCTGCAGCAACTCTATCATCTTCAACAACGATACTTCTGATTCTTGCACCTGCTGCAACTTCTAATGCTAACGCATATTCTGATTTTACATTTCCTAACGTAGATACTAAACCGTAAATTCCTTTCTTTGTATCCTTCATTTCTAGAATTCTTTGAACAGCTACTCCTGCAGCTACACTCTCTTTAATTGTATTGCTCTTTGCTTGTAATTTCATTAATTCTTCTTTACGGCTTAGACTCTTTGCGTGAGCATTACTTGCCTGAGCGGCTAATGATGAATTATCAGAAAGTGCTGTGTTTAACTCGAGCGTGATTTTTTTGAACTCGTCTTTCTTTTTCTTTAGAGTTTCTAATTGACCTTTGTTTTCTTTTTCTAATTTTAGTACATTGTCTATACTATCATCAATATTCTTTAGAACGATTTCACTCTTATCTTTTTCTCTTAATAAGTTCTGTTGCTCTTCTCTAACTTTTTGAATTTCTTCTTGCAATGCTTCACTATCTTTATCTATTTGTTCAATCTCTTTGTCAATTTGTTGGACACTATCTAGATTGTTTTTCTCGAGGAAATTCTTAATTTTACCTTCGATTTGAAGCAAATCTTTTTCTTTATTTAGGATTGCTCCTTCTAAATCTTTTTTGTTTGCAATTAACTTATCTATTTTTTCAGTTAAGTCTGATACTGATGTTTGTAATTGTTGTTTTCTCTCGTTAATCTTATTTAATTCCGTGTCTATTCCTGTAATTCTTTGATTATTAAGTGCTAATTCTATTTTTAATTTTTCAACTTCTTTATGGACTAAGACTTGCTCTTTTTCTCCTTTCTCTTCTATCTCTTTATTTATTCTTTCTATTTCACGCTTCTTGTTTTCTGCAGTATCTTTTAGCTTTTTTACTTCCTCATTTAATTTTGCAATCTTGCTATTGCCTTCATCTATTTCTTTTTGTAATTTATCTTTTTCAACTGTCTTAGTTTTTATCTTATTGTCGAGTAATGTTGCTTTATTACTTTTTATTTTATCATTTAAATCTTTGAATTTTAATGCTTGATCACGGTCACGCTTTAATTCTTGCAGATGAGTCTTTCTTTCAGCTAAGATGATTTCAACTTCATTCATCTTTTCTTCTACTCTTTGAAGTTCTCTTAATGCCTTTTCCTTCTTTTCTTCGTACACGGAAAGGCCTGCTATTTGTTCAAGCATTTGCCTTCTTTCAAGAGGAGTCATTTCTATTAAACTAATAATCTCTCCTTGTAGAACAATGTTATATCCATCAGGATTAATTTTAGCGAATGCGAGTAAGTCTAAAATTTCTTGTCTTGTTTTTGATTTATCGTTAATCTTGTATTGTGATTGACCATTCTCTTTAATTAATCTAGTAATCTTAATTTCATTTGGATATTTGTCTTCTTCAACTTTCTTTCTCTTGCTACTAGAATCATCTCTTATGATTGGGAATACTTTGTTTGTGTTATCGAAGAATATTGATACTTCGCCTTCTTTTGCAGGATTCTTTAATTTTCCACCATTATAAATTAAGTTAGAAGATTTTTCTGCTCTCATGTCTTTACTTGAGCCTTTACCTAGAACAAAACATAGCGCGTCCATTACATTGGACTTTCCAGAACCATTCGGGCCTAATACACAATTGAAATTATCTCCGAATAATAATTCAGTTTTATTCGCAAATGATTTGAATCCCTTAATTTCTAATTTAGTTACTCTAGTTACTCTAGACATTATATAATCCCCTGCGCCTTTTACAAAAGTCGCGTCAAAACAAATAGTTCGACTACGTCGAAGCTATCTAATACTCTTCTCACCCGAAATAGATGAAAAGGTCCATATTTCATATATAAATTTGATGCTTTTGTGCTTATTTTTAACCTCACTTAACTAATTCATATTTATCTATATATCTATATATTGCTTTACCTCTAGCAAATAATTCAGCCGGCATTACTTTCGTATTACCATTATCTCGGTTTATCCAATATGCATTCCATGGTTGTTTGATGGTACAAACTATTTTTTGATTAACTTTTATTTTACTAACTTCGCCTGAGAGAAATGCAAGATAATTCTTCCCACTATCGTCTTGTATTTGTACTAATGTAACAACTTTTGGCATTTTTGGATCGAATGTTGTTTGGTTCCTAAACGCTTTAAATTCTACATCTACAATTTTTCCTTGAACTGTGTCTTCACTACTAAGCCATCCCATTTTGCACCTTCATAATTTTTTTATTTCTCATCTTCATAATCTGTATACGCATAATATTTCACAAACAATTGTCGCATTACTTTTGCGAATGCTTTATCTCTTATGAGCATCGTTGTGTTTGATTTGATTAAACCAATCATTACTTCTTCATCGTCTACGATTCCTATTGCTACACCTTCATTTTGGATTGGTTTAATTTCTTTAGTTACTGTCTTCCATTCTTTAATCGCTTTTTCAGTATCTTTATTGAATAATCCTATATGCTTTACCTCTATTCCTTTCTTTATTCTTTCTTTTTCGTTTCTCATCCATATAGGGTTGGCTTCGAATGTATATTTGATTGCATAAGTGTATTTTTCAGGTTTTTTTACTTCTTTGTTTATTTTATAGAAATTACTCTTACCCTTAGCTAATAATACTGGCTCAACATCATGCTCTTCGTAAATCTTTTTTAATTCTTTGACTTTATTATCTATCTCCATCAAACTTTTGATTCTTGCATCAATAATTTCACGTAGTTTTTCTGGATCTGATGGGATATATTTTTTAGTTTCTTCAGGAATTGTTTTGATTAATCCTTTCTCTTCGAGTGATGCTAGAACGTTGTATATTCTTCCGTATGGAACTAAGGATTCTTTACAAATGTGACCTGCTGTAGTTTTTCCTAATCGTAACATTACTTCGTATACTTTTGTCTCATTTACAGTAAGGCCTAGTTCTTTGAGCTCCATGCTCAATTTGTGCTTAACTTCTATATAAACTTTACTACTACAACCACACTAGAGGTGGCAAAGATATAAATAGGAAATAAGCTATATTACTACTAACACGTAACAACTAATAAGGGTTGTTCGTCTGGGGGTAAATATGAATAAAAAAGACGTTGCATGCCAAAATATTGATTACATCTTCAATCAAGTATCAAAACAAGAAGGTGTAAAATCCTTAACTTTAATTGGGAAAGATCCAATGTTTAGAACTATCGAAAAAGAGAATGATTTCGATATGGTCATAATTTATGACAAACTCACAGCAGATAGATATGTTAAACTCGAAAACATTTTGGAGAATGCTCGTAATCTAGAAACTAAAGATGTTGGAATTCGTTATGCTATTAAAACAGGTCCATACAAGGAGTTAAGTGAAAAGGAAACGACATTATTCAACCACGTTCTAGTATATGAAGGTAGCACTGCCGGTTCTAAAGGGATGGTTCTTACAGATGTGTCTTGGGCAAGACAAAAACCTTATTACGGTTTATCTATCGCTGAAACTTTACCTCGTAAGCCAATAATAACAAAAGAAATGTTAGTCAATCAACATGAAGGCATAAATTATCTTCTAGACCTATGTAAGACTAATACTACAACACACGGATTGTGGATAAAGGATGGCGAGCAAATGGTAAAAGAGAGAATTGTAGAACAAAAGACAGATACTCACGACATATTAGAGTTGTACTTTTATAGTATTTTGAGATGTGCTAGTAATACTTTAAGATATTATACTGGTAATTATGCTTATGATATTGATGAAACAATGTGTAGAGACTTTAATCAGTTAACAGGTAGAAATTTCTCATTATCTAAAGTTCCATATGAAACACATACAGATAAGAGATTATTGAGAAATAAATTCTTGTTACACACGGATTCCTTAGTACAATCATATCAGCATAGAGCAATAACATTCTTGGAACAATTACAACAGTACGTGTTAACGGACGCGATATATAGATAATTTAGAAATATTATTTTTCTAATACTCTCCTAATCCTTTCTGAGCATGTTTCTTTACTATCGTCTTATACGTCGCCCAGGATTTTCTTATGATTGGAGAAATCTTCTCATTATTCCAATTTTCTTCAATAAATCTTTTTGTTGTAGGATCAGAAGGATAACCTGAACCAAATTCTATATGATATTTTTTCTTTAATTTCTCTAATTCTTTCTCTCTAGTAACTTTAGCAATGATAGATGCTGCTCCAACAATTACGTTATTTAAGTCTGCTTTATGCTCAACTTGTAATTTTATATTTTTATTATCAACTTTTTCTTGGAAATATTTAGTATACGCACTTATGTTTGTTGATGGGCAATCAATTATGCATCTAGAAATTTCATTTTGTAACTTTACATCTAATTTATTTAATATTGCAGCACCATGATCTGCTTCAAGCCAATTCAAATTGGTATCAGGAGATGCTAATGCCGCGTCAACATCTTCTGGATTTAGAATTATTAATTCATATTTTACTAAGTGCTCTAGATGTTTTAGTATGTCTTCACGTTGTTTCTCTGTCAACAATTTAGAATCTTTAACACCAAGTGCTTTCAACTCGTTTTCTCTACCTTCTTGAATTGCGGCAACAGCTATCACTAGCGGTCCAATTAAAGGTCCTCTGCCTGCTTCATCAATTCCAGAAACGAATTTATTCATGTAATTTCACTATTTCGCAAGATTTATAAATATTTGTAAAAGGATTATATTATCTTTCAGTTTCTGAAAGTTTATTTAGAGGGTATGACTTATTATGAACGAGATAAAAAGGGAAGAGTTAAAACAATTGATTGATTCTAATCAAACTATTGGCGAAAGCGCTCCAATACTTCTTGTTGATGTGCGTGAACCTATGGAAGTACAAACGTATGGTAGCATTCCAACTTCTATTAATATTCCGATGAACGATGTAGATAAAGAATTATCCTTAACTCCAGATGCATTCAAACAAAAATATGGTAAAGTAATTAGTAAAGATAAAAAAATTATATTCTATTGTAGATCAGGAACGAGAAGCGAAGTATGCACAAAAACTGCTGTTGACAAAGGATATGTTAATGCTACAAATTACAAAGGTAGTGCATTAGAATGGGCAGATATCGACCTTAATGTTAAGAAGTATTGATTTTTTTCATTAGTTTTCTCAAAAAGCATGATTTATTAGTAACTTTTTAGTAAAAGATTATTATTATTATTGGCTTTGTGCTTAAATTGGCTAAAATTCCAGCAAGTATTTATACTCGAGATGCTTCACAGTTTTATGCTTAAAGCTGACCCTGATTCTCCTAAATTGACGGAACACGATAAAGATGTGCTTAGAAAGATTATAGAGCACTCTAAGATTCCAGATAGTAAAATAGCTGAAGATATGGGTATTTCACCACAAGCAGTATTTAAAATAAGAAATAAGCTTGAAGAATTAGGAATTATAAAAGGTTATACTCCTATAATAGATTTTAAGAAGATAGGAATTCAAGTTTTAGCATTACTTATAATTCGCATCAAACCTGAGGCGTGGAGTAGATATCAAGATTTTGAAATTTCTGCACGTATATGTAAGATTCCTTATGTCGTCTCAGCATACAGAGTTGCTAATGCTCAAGCGTCTCACATCTTAATTATGGGCTTTAGAGATACACAACAGAAAGAACATTATCTTAATCATATGCAAACTGAAAATGCTGATGATATTGAGATAAAAGAAGTTTATACTTTTTCAGTCGATCAAATTATAATTCAAAATCCTATTGGTCTGTTACAGGACATAATAGATAAAAAGGATATTTCTAAATACGAACTATTTCCGAGTGATAAGAAAAAATAATTTGACATAGTTCAAATTCTAAATGGGTACACTCTCCATAATTTCTTGTAAGTTGAATATCTCAACCAAACAATCTAATACTTAGCTTACTTTTCTATATTGTTAGAAGATTATGCTCGATAAAAACGATTAGATTAACAAATGTTTAGAAAATTAAAATTAAAATAGAGGTTCAAAATGAAAAACACAACAAATACTCGAGAATTGATAAAAAACACAGAGATTCTTGTAGATCCCGAGCTTATTGTAATATGTAAACATTGTGGAAAACAAATAGATCAAGCCAATCTTATTGGCTTATCGTTGATATGTCCATTATGTGGAAAACCACAGAATGGTCGCCCTATAGACCCTGAATTAGATCCATACGCCGATATGATCGTAATATGTAAACATTGTGGAGTAAAAATTAATCAAGCCAAATTGAGAGGTATTTCTCTGATATGTCCATCGTGTGGAAAGCCACAGAATGGTCAACCGCATCTAAAAATAATATAATCTCTAAAATTATTAGTGCTTAATCTATTTATGATATTTATGATTTTTTATTACTTTTTTTCCTTTCATCGTCTGTTTAAAGTGGTTAATTTTAACATTTTTTGTTTGAATAATTCATACGATGTTATCTCTGTGAATACGTAAATTTACACGATGTGTAAAAGATACAGAAAGATACACAAGAGTTATGTAGGAGTGATTTTCAGATGAGATCAACAAATTCAAAAGATAAAAAAATGATAGGAGATGCAATGGTCGTGGTTAGAACTGAGACTATTACTGGAATCGAAACTAAAATTAATACTAAACTAGATATGGGTGCGTTAACAGATTCTGTATTAGTAGATCCTGAGCTAATTGTCATATGCGCGCATTGCGGAAAACGTATAGACCAGGCAATGTTAAGAGGTATTTCTCTGATATGTCCATCGTGTGGAAAGCCACAAAATGGTCAACCACATACGATGTTATCTCTGAGAACTGAAGTTATATTCGAAAATCCAAATACTCTAATAAAAACTTAAATGTTACAATTTTTTCTAAATTTTTCTAAAAAACTTTCTTTCTCGACGATAAAATGAAGATAATATGTGATAAGTCTACCAAAAAATTCAATTGAATTGAGATTATCAACCCAAGGTTATTATACTTAAGCGTCTCAGATACATTATTGGGGAGATGAAGCTATCAGCGCTTTTTAATTCACGGGGGTGAATTAATGGCTGTGAAAAGCAAAGCGATTTTCTTTAACGATAAGAGAGACAATTTAACAGATTTAAGAATATGATATAGATTTAGGAATACGCTTTTTATAAAAAAATAAACTAAACTGAAAATAAAAATAAATGGATATAATGGGACGGGGTGATTTGGATGAAATATTGGTTTGAACCTAGGTTTGAGGACAAAGCCAAACCTGAGGAGAATGACGCAGTACAGGATTCTGAAGAAAACGCACTTGCTAGTTGGGAAGTAAGCGGGACAGGAATGTATGCTGCTGAAAATTAAGAAATAAAGGATGATAGTAGTACAATCAAATGATTATTTGTGAAAATTATATTAGAATTATATTGGGAGGAATAAAATGAAAAATAAAACATTTAGTGAAAAAATTTCAACTTTTTGGATGATTACATTAACTGTGGTGTTAGCGGCAATTTTGTCAGTAATCATGGTGGCATCAGTAAATGCATTTACAGATATAACTAGACCAACAATACTTTCTGTAGCGCCAACAAATAATGCACAAGATCTTTCAAGAGATGGTCAAGTCACGGTCGTATTTAGTGAGGACATGAATCCTTCGACGATTAATGAAAATACTTTTATTGTTATGCGAAGAACCACTCCAGAATCTGGAGAATATAGATCAATCGCAGTTCCAGGAACAGTAATATATAACAGTGGCCGTGTAGCTACGTTTATATCGGATAGTCCATTATCGCCTGGTCAAATGTATGGTAATGTATTTACTACAACAATAACAACAGGAGCAAAGGATGTTGCAGGCAATTCAATTTCTAGAGATTTTGTATGGAGTTTCACCACAGGAGATAATGTATTTAATACAGATAGCACAACTTCAAAATCGGATCAGAGTGCTACAGCTGTAAACGCAGTAGCTCCAGTAGTTGTAACGCCAACACCTGTATCGCCAGTCGCAGTGGCACCAGTAGCAAATACTCAAGCCGCAGCTTCAAATGATTTATCTAGGATTTGGTGGGCTATCGCGATGGCGGCAGGCGGCACAGGCGCGATATTCGTTACGCTGGCAGGCGTCGCGGCAACCACCAAACGTGACTTCTCGAATATCGGGAAATTCCTGTTCGGCGGCATGATTCTCCTGCTGGTTGCCATCGTGGCCAATATTTTCTTCCAGATTCCCGCGATGTCGCTGGCAATTTCA
>JANNSE010000027.1:0-6749 GCA_031402215.1 Candidatus Woesearchaeota archaeon
GTTGGTAGTGTATTATTATTCTTATCTAACTTAATATTACCATTAGAATCTATGTCTCCGATAATCCAGCAAATAGCGCGTTACAATCCTTATGTTATATGTTCAGAACTATTAAAGAAATTAACCATATTCGAGTCTTCATTAAAGAGCGTATACATGGACTTCATTATAATCGCAATATACCTTGTTGTATTATTCGCACTTGTAATGTTAATAGAAAAGGCATCAAAGATACAATTCATAAGTAAGAAGCCAATAACAAAACAATTAGCTGGAAGAAAGAATCAACAAATTGAGAAATACTTTAAATTAAAGAACGGCGTGTTATTAATGAGTGAGAAGGACTTACTTGAAGAATTAGTCACAATGACTGAGAAAGAGTTCGAATTATACGTAAATAAGAAGCATAATGATTTCGAAGCATGGCTAACTATGAATAATAAGCTAGATTTAGCTGCAAAAGTTAGCGAATGTACTACTAGAAAAGAAATGATGGCTGCACTAGGAGCAGGTCTAGATAAGATAGATCCGATAGCAGCTGCAGGAATAGATAAAGTAGAGAAGACTTCTAAGGAAAAAGAGAAGGAAAAGGATAAAGATTCTAAAGAAGAGAAACATAAGAAGAAGTAAAGACTTATTCTAGAGCGTGTTGCTCAAATCCTATAAATATATAAACCCTTCAATATTCTTAATAATATGAGTCAAGATTTAACTTTATTCCACAAATTTACGAAGCAATTTACGAATACGGAGATGACCGATATACGTAGAGTTGGGCGTAATTTCTTTCAAGCAGAGGAAAGATTGTGGGAAATAAAAAACGGCATAAATAGGGATATATACTCGCTAGGATTGCATCTAGGAGAAGAAAAGATGGGCTTCAGTCCAAGTCCTGCATTAATAGAGTTAATATCCAAGTTCCCTGACGCACAATCAAAAAAGATATTCGTAAACAAGAAGGCAGAATGGATGTTTTTATGTGGAAGAAATATCTTATCAGAATCTATATCAAAGAATCCTAATCGTTTATCAGAAGGATTAGTGTTAGTACAAAACGATTATGATGAGAATCTAGGATATGGTTTATTCAAGAGAGAAGACACTTTAATAATTAAACATGTTCTAGATAAAGGCCGATACTTAAGAATCGATGAGAAAGGTCATAATAAGAAAGCAGGTCAAGGTTCTAAGAGTGGTAAAGGAAAGTTCCACGATGCAAGTCCGTTTTAATGCGTAAAATACGATA
Organism: Candidatus Woesearchaeota archaeon; assembly: GCA_031402215.1. Taxonomy (GTDB): domain Archaea; phylum Nanobdellota; class Nanobdellia; order Woesearchaeales; family UBA9642; genus UBA9642. Next base: position 1,247 of record JANNSE010000027.1, read on the forward strand.
AAATGAACACTATTGAATTAACAATTCTAACAGTCGCGTCAATTTTTATAATAGAGTCAATCATAGCAGGTATAATTGGAATCATAAAAAAAGAGATAGCCATAAAAAGAATATTTCTTAGAATGATAATGAAACCTGCACATTGGGTTGTAGGAGTTTTATTTTATATTTTTGATAAACTTTTTCCTGCTGCCGAAAAAGAAAAGGGATTTAGGGCTATTACTGCTTCAATAGGGTTATTTTTGTTTGCATTTCTTTTAATAATAGTTTTTTGGTACACGACATTAGCCGAGTTGGGAATAATTTCTGATGCATTGTATAATACACTAGTTATCATAAGTTTATGGATTCTAATATTAGGTACACCAATAACGCTAGCAATTGTAACGAAATCATATCACAAGATAAAGCGCAACTAGAACAATTATTCCACACAAATGTGGCACGATGTCTTTCCAATGTTTCTCAGGACCTTTAAAGTAATATATCCAATAAGCTAAGTTAAGTCCTATGAATGCTACTATTGCGCCATAGATTGGGCTTGCAGCGCCAAATAAGTTGGCTACTTCTATGCCTTGCTGAGGAGCTACAACAATGTCACTCATGCGACTGTTTAGAGCGTCTATTGTTTTTGTAACAAATATTATAATCGCAGTTATTATAGTTGAATAAACAGCGAATATCAATGCGGAAGCGGATGTTACTTCAGGTGCTTGCACTTGATCAATCTTGTGAACTAATTTCAATGATAGATATCCTGCAAATATGCTTATAGCAGGGAATAGAAAATATTTGTATATGAAAGAATTAGAAAACGATAATGCTAGTGTTATAACAATAAGTATTGTTCCAGCTAGAAGAAAAATCAATCCAGAAAGTAACCATTTCTTAACGTTATGATTCATTTCACACCTCTTATGTTAAACAAATTAAACTACATCATGAAATTCTATTTCGTTCTCTTTTAAGGCACGTACAGCAGGTAATTCTTTTCCTGTGGTGAATTCTAAACTCGCTCCACCACCAGTACTGACGTGTGTGAATTTACTTTTCCAAGGCAATACTGCATCTTCAGTATCTCCTCCGCCTATAACAACAACTTTTCCACTATTTGCTAAATATTCTGCAATTTCGTTTGTTGCTGCACCGAACTTAGGAATCTCGAAATATCCTAGTGGGCCATTCCAGAATACTGTTTTAGATTTATTAATATAATCTTTAAATAATTGTACAGATTCATGACCTATGTCTAATCCGATCCAATCATCAGGCATATCGAAATCAGGAACATCCATTGTCTCTGTATCGGCTTGTATTGCTTTTGCTACTACAATATCGTCAGGAAGTATTATCTTTTCGTTATTTAGTAATAATTTTGCTTCAGCAAGAAACTGTTCTTCATACAAACTCTTTCCAACATTATATCCTTTTGCCTTGTATAACGTGAATACCATTGCTCCACCAAGTAATAAATAATCTACTTTTTTCAATAACTCTTTTATTACTCCAAATTTAGTGCTTATCTTTGCACCACCAAGTATTGCAATAAATGGTCTCTCAGCAGCTGTCAAATCTAGATATTTTAATTCTTTTTCGACTAAGAATCCTATACATCCTGGTAAATGTTTTGCTATAGCAGCAGTACTTGCGTGAGCTCTATGCATTGTACCGAATGCATCATTAACATATAACTCTCCTAGAACCGCCAATCTCTTTGCAAAATTATCGTCGTTTGCTTCCTCTTCAGCATGGAATCTTAAATTTTCCAATAGAACAACTTTAGCATCAGGAATATTTACATTAATACAATCATCCATCTTAACAACGCCGATTCCTAGAAGTTTCTCGAGTCTCTCAGCAATTTTATTCATCTTTAATTTATCAATAACTTTACCATCAGGTTTGCCTAAATGACTCATTAATATAACTTGTTTACAATTATGTTCAAGAATGTATTTTATTGTAGGAAGACTCTCCTTAATTCTATTATCAGAAACGATGTTACCATCAGCATCAAGAGGCACATTAAAGTCCACTCTCACTAAAACTCTCTTGAAATCTAAATTCATATCTTTAATAGTTCTCATTATTTCGCCTCATTATCTGTTAGCCGTTATATGTTTAAAAATCTTGCTCTCTTTATTCTTAAATCCCTTTCTAGCATCTCTGACTCTATCATCAAAGTCTTTTCCACTAACATTCTTGAATACAAGTATTTGTTTTGTACCTGTTTTGTTCAGCATATTTTGCGTAACTTGTTTTACACGCACATCTATATGGACTTTACCATAATTTTCCCAATTTTTGCGCATCCTAGCACCAGTATCATCTGCTATTTTCCATCCTATACCTTCTATATAGATTAATGCACCATAAGGTATTACTCTAGGATCTACTGCTACACCATCAAAATTTGTTAATGCATTAAAATTCGTAGAAGTTCTACCAGTTTCTTCGTATGGCGTGCCATCAGGATTGACTCCCGCCATTAAACCTTCACCTGTAGGTGTATAAACGGTAATTATGGCTTTATCTTCTGCCAAATATAATTCGTATCCTGGAGGAGCCTTTACAGAAATAGTGTTTGTTTGTTTCAATTCGTATTCTTTCTTAGGAGCAAGATTCATGTCTTTTGGTGTTAATACTTTCGTTTTAGCAGGAATTTCTCTTTTTATCTCTGCTTTGATTTCAGTTTTTGAATCTATTTTATTTTCAGAATTATAATTTCCCTGTAATGCTCTGCCTCCGACAGTTCCTCCACCTATAGCGCTAACTATTGTCGCTCCAATCAAGAATTTTCTCATCGGACCCCAATTTCTTATTTTTTCCAAAATACTCTCCTTACGTGTAAGTATTCGCATAGTTTCTTTATATTCTTTCCACAGTCTGTTCGTGTTTTGTATTATAAGAACAAGATATTTACTCATTTTGATTTCGCTAGGATACTTAGCGTTTAATTCTTCCAGAATATATTGTAATATGGTGTTAGTATTTGTAATCAGTTTAGTAAATTCCTGCGGTAATTCCTTATTTGTTCTTAGAAGCTTTGTTTTTATGCGCTGATACTCCTCAATTAACTCGACTAATAATTCTCTAAATTGTTCGTTATTATAGTTAAATTCGGTGTTTTTAGTTGCCTGATACACTAGACCTAAAACTAAATCATTGTAGGAATCTATCGGCATATCTAATATTCCTGTTCTGTTCTCTTTAGAAAACTTAATTACTCTATTGTCCGGCATTACATTACCTTATGATGTATCTTTATAAAATTTATCGTCACAACAAAAACTTCTGTTTTTGGGTGCTGGAACTTCTTAAAGTTCCAGCAAATTTAAAAATCAGCGGTAAGTACATGTAGCATGGCAGACAAAAAGAAAGTAAAGAACACAAAAGAAAGTGTAAAGAAGGAAAATGTAAAAGTAGGTGCAGAAAAAGATCTTAAGAATGCATTAAAGGCAACTCTAAAAGCAGGCATAGCAAATAGTCCTTTATTAAAATTGAAGGATTTTGAAGCCATAAAAAAGGATTACGAGCTTACTGATGAAACTCTTACGCCAACTGCAGCTATGCATAAGATGTCAGAAGTACTAGAATTTTACTTAAAATTAATACAACAAATATTACAGCCTGAAGAATTTCATGCAGTATATGAATGTACTGCCTTCACTGACTCTGATAAAAGTAAATTATTCGAATTATACAAACGTTTAATAATCTCACACAGAGAACTTTTGAAAGCTATTGTGATGAATGATGAAAAGAATTCTGTTTCGACAGTACAATTTGTACATGAAGAGATAAAGAGTGTAAAACCTCAAATGCTAGATATAATAACTAAAATGCAGAGCTCCTGGAAGAAGGGCGGTAATGCAGAAGTAGCTAAGGGACCAAAACAATATTTCGGATAAAAATGAACGTAATCTTATTCGGACCACAAGGTTCAGGAAAGGGAACACAAGCAGAAGCGATTGAGAAAGAGTTTAAGCTATATCATTTATCTATGGGTGATGAATTAAGAAAAGAAATTAAGGCACAAACACCTTTAGGAAAGAAAATAAAAAATATAGTCGATAGTGGAGCACTAGTTCCATGCAAAATAACAAACGGGATTGCATTAAAGGTTTATACTAGCAAGAAAAATAAAAACGGCATAATATTCGATGGTTATCCTAGAAGTAACGACCAGTTAGTGTTTGCAGAAAAGAATTTTCATATAGATGCGGCAATAGAATTAAGTCTTTCTGAAAAAGAATCTGTAAGAAGAATTGCATCAAGAAGAGTCTGTCCTAAGTGTGGGCGAAATTACAATACTATATACTTAAAACCAAAAAAAGAAGGATACTGCGATGATGATAAAACAAAATTAGTCCATAGAGATGATGATAAACCCAAGGCTATTAAGGATAGATTAAAGATATATCATACACAAACAGAACCTTTGAAGAAAGAATATATTAAACTAGGAATTCTACACGTCATAGACGGCGAGCAACCAATACATAAAGTCAGTAAAGATATTTTAAAGATTCTGAAACATAACTAAGTCAGGCTCTCAAAAATTTTGAGCCTATTTACTGGTGAAAAATTGACAATAGATTCACAAAAGAATTTGGAACAAAAAAGTGAAGAATTATTGAAGAAAGTTAGTTCATATAATCCAAACGCTAATATTGCTTTATTGAGTAAAGCATTGAAGTTCTCATATAATACATTACGTGAAAAGAAAAGATTATCTGGAGAGGATTTCTTCACACATTCATATAATGTCGCAATAAGATTAGCAGATTTAAAATTGGGTTCTCACACTATAGCTGCGGGATTATTGCTTGCAGTCATAGAAGAAGCTAATGTGAAGCCAGAGATTATTGAAAAAGAGTTTGACAAAGAAGTTTTAATATTAATACAAGCATTATCTAGATTAAGAAATGTAGATAAGAATGTTGGTGTGGAAGCAGAAGAAGAACGTAGAGCAGAAAACGTACGTAGAATAATGCTAGCAAGTTCTAAAGATATCAGAGTAATTATAATAAAAATAGTAGAACGATTACAGAGCATGACTACGTTAAAGTTTCTCCCTCCAGAAATGCAAAAAATAGTTGCAACAGAGACAATGACAATATATGCCCCTATAGCACACAAGCTAGGAATGTACACTATTAAAGGCGAATTAGAAGATTTATCATTTAGATTTTTAGAGAATAAAAAATATTTAGAATTAAAAACTCGTGTAGCAAAAAAAAGAGAAGAACGTGAACAAGAGATAAATAAGATATTAGAAACAGTAAAGTCTACACTAAAAATTCACGGTATAACTTCAGATATACAGGGTAGAGCAAAGCATTTCTATAGTATTTACAAAAAATTAATCAGTGAGGAAAAACAATTCGATGAAATATATGATTTAATGGCTATAAGAATAATCGTCGATAAAGTAGATGAATGTTACAAAGCATTAGGTTTAATTCATAATATGTGGAAACCTATGCCTGGAAGATTAAAA
>JANNSE010000028.1:0-3403 GCA_031402215.1 Candidatus Woesearchaeota archaeon
TTACTTTTGGCACGCCTTCATTACTGCCACCCATCATCTTCTTTCCGACATTCATGAATAATACGAATCCTAGTAAGAACATCATTCCGCCTAAGAAGAATGCTGCAAACATTACATCCGATTTGTAATAACTTCTAATCCACCATGGAACAACCATGGCAAGTATTGCTAATATTAATACAATTATATTTTGAGTTTTTAATGCGCCGCCGTTTTCTACTTTTGCACGACTTACAACTTCTCTGCCTTTTCCGGCAGCTATAGTCCTTATTAACGGTTGATTTTCATCATTAGGATTTGGGAATGCTAGCACATCAACTAATTTTTCTTTTGGTAGTAATTCTGCAAGTGCTATTCCAAGCATACTTTTACCTGTTCCAGGCTCACCAATTAATAGAACGTGTCTTCTCTGTTGCGCTGCCTTCTTAATTACATTTACAGCGTCTTCTTGACCTATAACTTGGTCTACGATTAATTTTGATACAGGAATATCTTTTGTAGTATTATATTTTAGATTCTTCAAGTCAATCTTTACGACTTTTGGTTCTGCTGAAGCCTTTGATTTATCTTCAGTTGTCTTTAAATTAACTTTCTTAGCATCTATTTTTGCTTTTTTACTATCTACTTTCTTCTCAGTTTTCATCTTACTTTTTTTATTAGAACTCTTTTTAGTCATAAATTACACCCACTTGATATACTATCGTGTCCCACCACTTATTATTAGGATGAGTAATTAATCATTAATAAATCTTTTGAAATACAGCTCTTTTATTAGTATTTGAACAGATATAGTACGATTATTCTAAGTATTACCAAAAATATTCCTGCTATTATTAGCGGACTTTCAGCTTTACTTCTGAGTCTGACTTTTCTTATTGTTACAATTATTATAAGATATGTTATCAGATACGTTAGTAATAGTGCCAGAAGTATAATATAATATGGTGAAATAGCTTTAGAGACAAACACTGTGAGCACGATTGCTGCTTGTATTGACATGAAGACAAGGTGCGTAATTCCTTCCGGAGTAAATCCTTTATCATCAATAAAATATTTAGTCTCAGAAGGTTTCTGTTTAATGTTTTTCCATTTAAAGTTCAGAATTACACTTCCTATGCTTGTTACGACAATTGCCGGTACAAATATTTTCCAAGAAAAGACTACTCCGAGGGGTATTAGAAAGTTGAATGGAACAAATATCCAATCTAAGTATGTTAAGGCATATAATCCTTTAAGCAAATGTAAACGATTATACTTATACGAAAACACAAAAATCACGAGAAAGTGTACGAGAGGCCATAATGCTAGTAGTTCAATCAATTTTCATCATTTCAACAATCCTTCAACATCACTCATATTGATGATTGGTTTTGGACTTCTGATTGTATCATCATGACCTATGCGTGAGCATGCGGTATTAATATATACATCCACAAAGTTGAAGTTCTCTAGTTCAGAAAAATTAATCTCACTACACATGAACATGAATACTTTCTTGTCAGGCCATTTCTTAAGAATTTTGTCGCGCAACAATTCTGCTCTCTTACTGCTGTTCTGACCACGTTTTGTAGTAATCAATATACCTATTTTGTTGCTTGTTAAGAATTTCAACATTCTTCCTTTTGTACGCTTCTGAATGTCATCATACGTTTCTTTCTTAAGTATATTTAATTTTCCGATTTTCGGATCATAACAGTATATATCTTTGCGATTATTTACTAGAAGTGCTTGAGGATGGAACACTCCATCACCTATATATAGAAACGCATCGAAATCTTCTCCGCGAGCTGTGACATTTTTAGAATCGAATGTTTCTGCATTACATCCAAGCAATTGACCTTTTTCAGATATCATTCCATCATACAAGAAGTTCTTAGATTTCACCATCAATATCTTCTTGCCGTTTTTTTCTAATTGTTTTTCTATGTCTAGAAGTTGATTCACAAACTGAACACTACTAAATAGCATTAATTTGTTCGGCAATTTATCTATAATGTTCTTTGGAACAACAACTTTCTTAGTATATTTTGCAGGGATTAAGACTATGGGAGTCATGCTTGATGTCATAATTAGTGTAGTCATAGAGGTTTTATAAAGTTTTGGAGGATTTGTTGACTTGGTAGCTTTTGGCGGTTTTTGAGGGCTTGTGGGGTAAACTTTATAAATAACTAATTACTACTATACAATGCATACTAAGTCGGGTTCGTTTATAGACATCACGTCAAACGTGGTGTACACTGAATGTACTCGAATTTTGCTGGGGGGCTTAAAATGCGTAATTTAAACAGTAGTAAGATATCTTTCTCTATAAAATTATTATTAATTGCATCCATAATGTTTGCAATAGTGTTTGTTTGTCAAACACAAATGGTTACTGCAGCAAACGATACAATTGCTCCAATCATTAGCGGGATGCCTGCTAATCAAGTTCTTGAAGCAACTTCAGCTTCTGGCGCATCATTCGCATATGCTCCTACAGCATTCGATGCTTATGATAATGTTTCTGTAAATGTTACTTGCGTACCTGTTTCTGGTTCTACATTCCCCTTCGGTAATACAACTGTAAATTGTAGTGCTAAAGATTCCTCAAACAATACTGCTATTGCTTCTTTCATAATTACTGTTCGTGATACTATCGCTCCAGCTATTAGCGGGGTTCCATCAAATTCAACTATCGAAGCAACTTCAGCTTCTGGCGCAACATTTACATATACGCCAACTGCATCGGACACAGTAGATGGAAGTGTTGCTGTAACTTGTACTAAAGCATCCGGTTCAACGTTTGCTTTAGGAAATACAACTGTTAATTGTACAGCAACTGATTCTCATGGTAATTCTGCTGTTCCAAAATCATTTACTGTTACAGTTCGTGACACTACGGCTCCAGTTATTAGTGGTGTTCCATCAACTATTAGTAAAGAAGCCACTTCCTCAGCTGGCGCTATTGCAACTTACACTTTACCAACTGCAAATGATTTAGTTAGCGGTAGTGTTAGTGTTAATTGTTCGCCTGTTTCAGGTTTTACATTCCCATTAGGAAATACTAATGTAGGATGCTTAGCTACAGATGGTTTTAATAATACTGCAGGAGCATCTTTCACAGTATCTGTTGTTGATACTACTCCTCCTGTTTTCAGCGGAATACCTTCAACTATTGTTGTTGAAGCAACTTCTTCAGCCGGTGCTGTCGCTACATATACAAAACCTAATGCATCAGACTTGGTTGATGGTGTTACATCTGTAGGTTGTACGGTTGCATCAGGAGCTACATTCCCATTAGGAAATACAACAGTTGATTGTACTACTATAGATAGTTCAAGTAATTCTAATTTGGTTTCTTTTATTGTTTCAATTAAAGATACCACTCCACCAAACATGACTGGTATATCTTCAAACAAAGTTG
>JANNSE010000029.1:0-6903 GCA_031402215.1 Candidatus Woesearchaeota archaeon
ATTAACATAAGTAGTAATATCATTTTTAACCATAGACCCGACACGTAAGTCGTGATTTGTTCCGCCACCACCTAATAACTTATTTATATGAAAGAAAAAATAAGCATTATCTCTTGTTGTAACTCCTGTTTCTCTCCATCTTTGAACAATTGTCTGATATTCATGTAAATTAAAAAATTCTCTCCCTCCTCTTACAGTCTCTCCAAGTCTTTTACGTTCATCTACGAATAATTCCGCATGAAACAATACATCATTTTCTGTACCACGTAAATCTTTTACAACAACATTATTATCCCAAAAATATTTAACAACACCTTCTATTTGCGTAGTAGTTCCAGAAAAATCTGGACCAGCAATCACCAAATCAACAAAGTTATTCATACTAACCACCCAAACAATTAAGCAAAAATCCGAATATATATAAGTATTTCCGTGTTATAACTTATATGAGACTAAACAACGTTAACAAAATATCTGTTAGAAAAGAATTATTCTATCAGCAACAATTTCTCTCTACTTCGCATGCCACTCTTAATAGAAACTTTCTTCTTTAATAATTTAGAAAAAAACTTTACAACTTCTGTATTAGCTTCATTATCTTCAGGTTTGGCATGAATAGTTACTCGCAACGCGCTACGCGAATCGTCCCAGCCAAGAATTTCGGTTTTTGGAGAGTTTGGTTTGACTAATATTTTTAGACGATTGTTACTGATGTATTTTGTAACCTCACCCAATAATACCATCTACTTTCCGCCTCTCCATTGATGACCACATTCTGTACACTTAAAGAATATTGTTTCCGGTTCGTCTCCTGCTCGCATCTGTTGACTCCACGTGTATGCTTTTGGATTCTTACACTTAGGACATTCTTCATCCGTTACCGCATGTACTGAAGTTTCTTTTTCTACAACTTCAAAATCTCTGACCTTATCTTCTCTCTTTTCAGAAAAAGTCACAGTACTCGATGCTTTATCTGCAGAGTATCCACAAGAACATCCCATTACTTTCTTATCTCTTACAACTTTCGGTCTTAACATCGAACCACATTTCGGACAAAACATCATACATACCACCTATAATAGTTTAATTATAATTTATTAAAATTCTAACCAAAATGACAGCCATTAAATGTTACACATTGTACTAATTGAGTAAAAAATATTTTCACATAACCTAATCTTGGCAATCTTAGCCAACCTTTTCCAATTATTTGATCTTTCATAATATACTTCTCATTTAATCGTGAATCAATTATTTGATTAAAATTATGATCGCCTTTTGTTTCAATCAAATCATTCTTTTGTACAACACGATGTATTACCGGATAAGATAATTTTGACTGATAAACAAGTACGTCTCCAACTTTTAAATTATCAAATGTTACTCCACGCAATATTATTATGTCGCCCTTGTTGAAACCATTACGCATGTCATATTCTTGGAATTCCTCCTTAGATATGCCTTTATCGGCATACCACCTCTCTTGTGTGCAATCTTTCATGGTAACAACACCATTAATTGTGTATTCACACTTTGCTTGACTAGCCCACCATGTATCGAATGAACCATCATGTTCCATACTCTCAGATATTACGGCTACTACAGGAAGATTTGTTCCTAGTATTAATCCTATTCCAGGATATATCAGAAATTTTATGATAACAAATGCTAGTAGAATGTTTACCATCCAACTCCAAATACTATCCTCATGCCATATAAAGTCCCAGAAACTTTTCAATCCGGTCCTAATATCTTTCCAGGTATCTTTCCAATCCATAATCTATTAACTGAATATCCTATTATAAAGATTATGGATTTTATATATTGAGAATGTGGTTGAAATATAATAGGGAGCATAAAATCATAAAAATTCTCTTAACCGAATTTTTAGGATACTAAAAATGGCGTTGTATCTGGGCTAAATCAGCGTTTTAGCGCCATTTTTATTATAACTTTATAAATAATGTCTACATACAACGTTTTATGGTTAAGAAAGTTGCAAAAAGGACTGTAAAGAAAAGTGTGCATAAGACAAAAGCATCACACGTAGCGAAGAAACACGTTACTAAGCATAATACCACACATAAAGTAGTTCACAAAGCAACAACTCACACACACCCTACAACTAAAGCTCATCCAGTTCATCATGCTCCTAAAATTGTTCATAAACAGTATGGTAAAAAATTCTGTCCGAATTGCGGGAACACAATAACTGACGATAATACCATGTGTAAAGATTGTAGAGTTACTGATTTCGATTTTAAAGAATTAAAATTATTTGTGTGTAACCATTGTAAGTCTTACAATTATAAGAATAAATGGCAAAATTTCTCCGACATAAATAGTGTTATGAAAATGATTGTAGCAAACAACATGAATGATGATAAGCATACAAAACAAAAAGCACAATATCATAATATGAGTGAAGAGTTGGTTGAAGAATTATTGTCCTATAAGGCAGGAGTACATAAACCCTTTGAAGTACAAGTAAGTATGGGTAAAGAACGCTTTGACCTACCGGCAATTATTGATGTAACACTTTGTCCTAAATGTTCTAAAGGAGGAACTAAATATTTTGAAGGAATATTACAAGTTAGAAATCTTACTCCAGAAATATATGAATTCATAAGGAACGATTTAGCAAAAAATCGGTCTAAAGGAGTACATATAAATAAAGAAATAGAGATTGATGATACTGGAACAAACATTGATTACTATTATACAGATAAACGTTATATGAGGATAGTAGCTGAAAAACTCAGAGCAAGTTTTGGAGGCATCATAAAACAGAATGCACAATTATTCTCTGTAAATTGGGAGACAAGTCAAAATCTATATAGACTTAATGTTCTCGTTGAGTTTCCTAAGTATCACAAAGGCGATGTAATAAAACTTGACGGACACTTGTATAAAGTAGTCAGTATGGATTCAAAAATACACGTATTAAATCTTGAGACCAATAATAAGACACTATTACCGCACAAAGAATCTTATGACGTATTAAAACCCGTTAGTGTAATGTTAATTAAGAAATATCCTGAATATGAAATTTTAGATCCTACTACATATTATCAAGCAAGGTTGATGAATCCTTCTAACAAACTAGAAATTAATCAAAAATTAAAAGTAATTATAGATGGCGGAGAAGCTTGGGTAGTATAAGCACAAATCGGCGTTACTGTAAAGTAGTAAACAATCGTTAACTTTTTAAATTCTCTAGATATACTTAAAACATGATTATTAGACACGTCAAATCTAGTGATTTAGATCAAATGTACACATTATTTTTAGATAGATCTATCACTAAAAAAGATATTCCAAAAAATCCTAAAAATGGCTTTTATGAATATCCTCTGACAGAAGAAGCAATGAAAGTAAGATTAGATGAAGGATTCTCATTAATATTAGATAAAAATGGAAAAATAGAATGCTACATATTAGCATATCCATCAAACAAGATAAATGAAATTCTAAAAGTAAAAAACGATTCTGTTCTAGAACATTTAGCAAATAATCTGAACGGAATATACTGGGACCAAATAGTATTACCAAAAAATGTGCCACTAACTTATGCAGGACAATTAGTGGGCGCATGGCACCACATAGTCCATGGAGAAAAAATAGAAACTGTTTGTGCGGCTATACCGGAAAAACCTTGGTATAATATGTCTTCAAGTAGATTTGCTATAGCACACGGTTTTAAAAGAATTGGAGCAGTTTCAGAACCAGAAGTAACTTTAGGAATATGGAAAAAAGAATATTTTCCAATTCAATAATCAATTCTTAAAATGTGTTTCTGGAGTATATTTTGAATCAATTATTTTCTCGTTTAAGAATTGCCACATGCTTGGATTATTGTAAGTTGTATTAACATTAATGTTGTAATAGGCTGCTAGAATTCCTTTTCCAGGAATATATCCTACAAATGCATCTCTTGAAGGCGTTTTATCAGACAACAAATCAACTGCCACATCGACTACTGATTCTAATGTTGTAGGTGCTCCTACTTCTCCTCTCTTGTACATTTCTAATAATTGCGGTGTTGCAACAGATGAAGGATATAGTCTGTATAATTCGATATTTTTTATATTCTTCTCTTTCAAATCTAATTCCATCTGTACGGACATTCTGAATAATCCTTCTTTTGCGGTTCCATATCCTAAGTTTCCAGTCATAGGTATGAATGTTGCGTGAGATAATGTGTTTAATACTTTTATTTTGTCTTTTCCAGAGAATTTTTGTGAAATGTATTGTAAGATTCTTCCTGGTGCAAGCATGTCGCTTCCTATCATTCCTTCTACTTTCTTGAAATCTGTGTATACATCTGTGAATTCGAATACGCCTGCATTATTTACGAATATGTCTAAACGTTTTTCATTTAAGTATATTTCATCGATTATATTTTCTACTTCGCCAGGACGTGTAGCATCACCTAATCTATATTCTGCTTTGCCACCGTTCTTTTTTATATCTTCAACCGCCTTGATTAGTTTATCTTCAGTTCTTGCAACTAATATTACTTTTGCTCCCTGAGAAGATAGCTTATCGGCTATTCCTTTACCTATTCCTGAGCTTCCGCCAGTAATTATAGCTATTTGATTCTTGAACATAACTTAAGGAACACATTCTTTTTTAAAAAGGTAATGGAGAAGTGATTATATGTGCGTAGTAATTCACACCCGTAATAGAACACAAATACAACTAATAATCATCCAAATTTATTTGTCCTTTTCTCTTATTCTCTTTTACTACAACTTTTTCTTCAGAATGTTCTTGACCAACTTGTTGTTTAATATCAATTGCGACTGTTTTACCGAGTAATTGTGAAAGCGTAGTTATATCAACACGTTTAACGTCGCTAATATCTCGTATTTTATTATCGAACATTTTTCTTGCTCTAATTCTTCCAATGTTCTTAAGTTGTAATAATGGAATTAGTTCTTCTTTTGCACCATACTTTAATCTAAATCTTAATTTTGCAATATCTTTCATTAATATTTGCATCTTCAATAATTTTGACAATTCTTCTGAGCTATATAATAACCAGTCTGCACGCTCTTTTTTCGCGTGCAATTCTCCAGGCCTTACATCATATTTCTCTAATAAAAATTCTTCATCTTTCTCGTCGAGCCATTCCATAAAGAACTCTGTTGTTTTTATCGAGTTCAAGAATTCTTCATAATTTTCATCAAACATATCAGGAGTATCAGTTAACAAAAATCCTGCGTTAACAGCCATTTTCTCTACGAAATCATCAACTTCTCTAGATTTAACACGTAGTAATGGTCGAAGTTCAAGACAATTACAGACTAAATGCATGATAGAATATGAATTAAACAATTCATCTGATTTCTTTTTTAATCCGAGTTTTAATGATAAAATAATTTCATGTGCAGTATATGGATCCAAGTATAATTCTGAAACTCTGTGTCCGAGTAATGTTGCTGATAATTTTTCTGGAACATCATCGTCTGATTTTCCGCCTTTTTTCTTATATGCAAGTTTTAATGCTGAAACAAAATCAGTTGGTTTCTCGATAACTTTTTCTTTACCGACTTCGCCAACATTCACAAATCCCCACTCTTCTAATTGATCAGTCATTCTATGTATAATCTTTCTAAGTTTAGCCGTATCACCATAATGTTTTGCATAGAATGTTTCTTCGAAAAATTCTTCAAGTTCGTTTGTCGTTCTAATAAATTCTGATGCAATAAGACTAAGAATGTACGTTCTCATTATTGGCTCGACAGCAAGTTTAGATACAATTGGTTCTGGAAGTCCAGTTATGTATTGATCGTATATTTCTTGCTTCTCGCTCTTATCACTGGCTAAACATATTGCTTCACCATAATTATCGTATGATGGACGGCCTGCACGTCCTGCTTGTTGTTCATATTCTAATACTGGAATATATTGCATACCCCAATTTCCGAAACGCTTTAAGTCTCGAATTATTACTCTGAATGCAGGTAAATCTAAACCCATTGCTAACGTCGGTGTGGCAACAATTATTTTAATAATTCCTAGCTTAAAGTTTTCTTCAACTAATTTTCTTTGTTCAGAAACTAAACCAGAATGATGAAATGCAATTCCGTATTTTAATAAATCAGATAGACGATGACATTGTTTTGTAGGTGGAGAAATTACTTTGAGAATCTTTTGAGACAAGTCTTCAAGTTGCTTCAAATCAATATGTGATTGATAATTATGCTTTTTATCTTTAGAAATTATTTGAGATAATTTTTCAGCAACACTTTCAGCACTTCTCTTTGTATTAACAAATATAATGCATTGTTTCTTTATTAGAATTGTATCTAAAGCAATATTTACTGAAGCATCAGAATTACGATCTTCGATGTGAGCAATTTCGGACTTCATAAGAATTAAAGGAGAATATTTGATATTATAAAGATGATGCTAGAATGTCTAGTGAGAGCACTAGTAACTGTGTAATAATCATTTATTTCAATTTTAATCTTCACACAAGGCTCACAAGACATTCTCGCATAGCGTATTTAAATTGATACAAATTCCTACAATTACTCCTTCAAAATATCTTCAAAAAAGTTATGAGAAGATATTTCTCGGAGGTAATGTTGTATGAAAAATCAAATATTTTTCCCAGAAAAAATGAATTCCGATTTAGCGGAAGAGATTGGATTACATTTAGGAGATGGTAGTATGAATTATTACAACGGTAAAGGTCTTTATCAGCTACGAGGACATATCGAAGATGATAAACCACATTATATACTAAGGATAAAACCGTTGTATAAAACGTTATTTAATATTGATGTTAGTTTAAGAGAGATGCCTTCTACAGGTGTGTATGGATTTCAGATTTGGTCTGACGCATTAGTAAATTATAAGTACAAAGTTCTAGGTTTACCAATAGGACCAAAA
>JANNSE010000030.1:0-1613 GCA_031402215.1 Candidatus Woesearchaeota archaeon
ATCGCGGTCAGCTTTATAAACATTCCCTTCCTGGTGATAATGTTCAATGACCCCTCTTACTTCTTCGGTTCCTGAAATCTTTTGCTGTAAATTAATACGAAAAGTAAAACAAAATATTTTAATTATAGTGGTAAAAGCCGCATTAATTGGCTTAAAGATTTTCAGCATCCATAGGATAATGGGAGAGGCAAATAAAGCTAATTGCTCTGCTTTAGCCACGGCAATAGCTTTGGGAATGACTTCTCCAAAGATTATTATCACAAACGACATAACGGCGGTGGCCACCACGGTCCCGCTATCGCCTAGCCACTCTATAAACATGCTAGTGGAAATCGTAGTGCAAATCGTATTACTAAGAGTATTGATTATTAATAGGGTGCCAATTACTTTATCTTTATTTTTTAGTACTTCTAAGGTCCAGATAGAACGTTTACGCTGGGTCAGCTTAAGTTTTTGTATTTTTCCTGGAGAAGAGGCAGTAATGGCTGTTTCGGTAGCAGAAAGAAGGGCAGACCCCCCTATCATTATAGTGACAATGATTATTAAAAAAACCGCCATTTACCCCTTGATCTAATTGTTTTATATAAATTGATTATATGAGTGACTATCAAATTTCTCTAGTACTTTTTTGGAAATAGTAAGATATTTTCTTAGCAGGTTAGTTCTGCTTTTAATAACTGATGTTACGCGATAAGGTATTGAAGGGATGAAGAAAAGAGATAATATTTAAAGATTGAAGGAATTAGAAGGAGCAAAGGATTGAAAGAAAAGCTATTAGATATTTATAGCTATTATTTAATAAGTCAGAATAAGCATGCAACAGCCACCGGATTATCAGAATTATTGTCAGGAGAATTAAGGCATGATCAAATCAGCAGGTTTTTACATAGTGGAGAATATGGTTCGAAAGAGCTATGGCAATATGTTAAAGGATTAGTGAGGCAACAAGAAAGCATAGATGAAGGAGTTCTAATTATTGATGATACAGTTGAAGAGAAAGCGTATACAGATGAGAATGAAGTAATGTGTTGGCATTATTCTTATGCTAAAGGTAGACACGTGAAGGGGATGAATCTTCTGTCAAGTTTAATTCGTTACGGTGATATAAGCGTACCTGTGGGCTATGAGATTATAAAGAAAGATATAAAATTTTGTGATGTAGAAACCAGGAATGAAAAACGCAAATCTAGTATTAATAAAAATGAATTATTTCGTAAACTAGTGAAGCAGGCAATCAGTAATGATATAAAGTTTTCGTATATACTTGCAGACAACTGGTTTTCGTCTAAGGAGACGGTAAAATTCATTCACTACGAATTGAATCATTAAATATTCAGGATAATACGGCTTTAACAGTTTGGCTTAAAGAAGTTGATTTTCCCATCAAACTACTTAAAAAAGTTTTCACAAACGAGAATGGTAGTCACGGCATATTATATCTGATTACCAATGATTTAAGCTTAGAATCTGCACGTTTCTACGATATCTATCAAAAACGGTGGCGTATCGAAGAATATCATAAATCTATTAAGCAAAATGCTAGTTTGACAAAATCTCCAACGAAAGTTATTCGCTCACAATGCAATCATATTTTTTCAACATTGATCGCTTAC
>JANNSE010000031.1:0-6910 GCA_031402215.1 Candidatus Woesearchaeota archaeon
CCTCCAGTACCGCCAGTTCCTCCACCAGGAACATATCCAAATGATTTAGTGGATTTAATCAATAATGATTATGCAGGTATGTTGGGCGAATTAGTAAATAGATATAATGCTTATTCACAATACTTTAATCGATTAATACAAATGCATTTTAATGCAACTACGCCTCCAAATAGAGAGCCAAATGCTGCAGAATGGATTACATTACTTAGTTTAAGAGATGATGATCCTAATGGTATGACGTGGGCATTAAACCGCGCAAATGACTTGTTAAATGCAATAAATAATCATCCTGGTTACCCATTACTTAATCCGACTGATGCTGGAAAATTACAAAATTTGATAGCATTCCATGGGAGCATGAAAAATGCTATAACACAATTCGAAATAGACGCAAGAGTGGCATACAACAATAGAACAAAACCACCAACAATATCAAAACCATGAGTGAACACGAATCAATCAAAAAAACAGTAGATCAATTAAATCATAATAAGTCCAACATAGTTAAAGCTGTCAAAAAATTTGTTGATATTTCTAAAGATCTTGGTCAAAAAACTAAAGATAAAAAGGGTGCAGAACAAATATTAGTAACAGCACAACAATCTGAAAAGTATGCTGCTGCAAACATACCTGATTTAGTATTAACACATGGACCAACACCTGCTGGTGAAGTAAAAATTAAACATCCCGCAGATGGTAGCCATCATTTACATGATACAGATATAAAGCTAGAATTCGAGACAAAACACGTTCATGTACCATTCACTTACGCAATTATTGGTCAAGAAAAGGTTTCTATGACTCAATTCTTAATAAAAGCAGCAGTATCACATCATGATAAAGTTTTGATACACAGTATTAAAGAAGATGATAAAAAAAAGTTGTCAGTAGGAACATATGATATTATTGTTCACATAATTGATCCTGCAACAAATAAAGATATTGTGCCTCCAGATAAAATAACAATACAAGTTACTCCTAGAGGTATAACTCCAGGAACAAACACAGTTAAACTCCTTTCTCCTTCGGCAAGTTTGAGTCCGTATAATACTAATACTATACCGTTACAGTTCAAAGTTGAAGGGCCACATCATGATTCAATTAAAGAATACGCTTATCAATTAGTATATAAGAACATTACAACAAATACTTCAGCACCAATTATTGCTGGAAGAGCTAGAGATAAAGAAGTAAAGGCAGTAGTAAATCTACCAAACGGAACATATGAAGCGCATCTTAAAATTTTTAATCCTGGCGCATCTATGAGTGAATTAAGTCATTCTGATCCTGTAACATTTGTAGTAGATAACAAAGGCGGACCTACACCAGGACCAGTCGGACCAACTCCTGGAATTAAGATAATAAATGATATCATAATTAATAATAATACCAACATATACAATATTAATGTTTATCCGTTCAGTCTTCCTATAACTATAGAAATATTGCCAAATCGGGCTCACATCAATGAAGTTATATCAAAGCCAATAAATATATGGATAACATCTTCTATTCAAACAGGTGACAAATATACTACAGATAAAACTCTAAGAGATATTCTCAATGCCGATTTAAAACAAACATTGACTCAAGAACTTATCTTTGAAAAGAGCGGAAGATATCGCTTAGATATAGTGTTGCATAGAGATAGACAACCATTATTCAGAAAAATTGTGTACATAGAAATTAGAGACGATAAAACAGTCAAGAAAGAAGCTAAATTAGCTTCAATCATCAATGAAATTCGAAGCGATATAAAAAACGGTCTAGCCACATCAATAAATAGCATCAAAATCAAGCTTGATGAAACTTCAAAGAATGATAGTCTAAGACCTTACTTAAACGAGATGCGATCACTATTCATATACAATGATTACAACATCTTGAAATCAGAAGCTGAGAAATTAATGAGTAAGGAGGGAACGACTCCTCAAGTTGGCGGTGTCTGTGGCGCAATAATCAATAGAATAAATGAGTATCAGTATTACTTTAAATTAGTGGATATATTCAAGAAAAACAAGGAAATAGAGAGTATTGCTGATTACTTGTATATCCTGCAAAAATTCGATAGTCAGAAGAGTGTCTTCAAAAATATTACAGCAACGATGAATAAATCACAACAAGATGACATGAAGCGTAGAAAGCCTCAGGATGACGCTTTAAAGGTAATTAGCAAGATTGAAACAGCCACAATCCTAGTTGAGAATAATACATAATTTTTTAACTCTCACTTTTTCTAAACACGAAAAATTTAATTGTTTCTGCAGAATCTCCAATTACAAGCCAGTATTCTATGTCATTATCTAGATATTCTTTGATTTTATGAACGTTTAACGGTGTACAATCAACATATATTTTATGTTCAGAGTTACTTGCGTATACATCTGTCTTGTCCGCATTAACAAATACTCGATTATACGATATATCTTCTTCATCGAATCCATCTTCGATTAAAAGCTGTGTTGCTAAATACTTTTGAAGTTTATACGGCTCCGGTATGTCTTTTAATTCAGCAGAATCTGTTAAAGGTAACTCTATATCTAGTTCTTTCCAATCTCTCTTTGTACAAGATATGTGTTTTTTGGATAGTGCTAGAGCTAATTCTTCAACATGCGAAGCATCCAAATTAGAATCTAGTCCTTGAATAAAATTACTATATCTTAGATACTCTCTGTCATAAGAATTGCTATTTAACTTCTGTTGTGCTTTCTCAAATGTTTCTTTATCTAGCACAACCTCATGTATTCCGGCATAATTCTCTTTAAATTTAATATCTCCAACATATGTTCTATTACGTAATACTTTAATCAATCCACTAACGCTTAATTTGTGTTCTCGAGCTATTCTATTCAAACTTTGATCAGTTTCAATGAACGTTTTGAATATTTGAATTATCTCTCCCTTCTTATCATGATCAAGCATCAATTTTCCATCTTTAATAGTATACCCGAGTGGAGCTTTACTTATTATTCCTCCACCTTTTGCTTTTTCAGTCATTCCGAATTTGGTTCTTTCACTTATGATGTCTCTTTCGAACTCTGCGAATGATGAAATAATGTGAAACATTAATTTTCCAGAAGCGGATGCTGTTTCTATCTTGTCTTGTAATGAAATGAAATCAATATTTAGTGTTTTGAGCTTCTCAATAGTCAAGATTAAATCTTTTAAGCTTCTACTAAATCTATCAAGCTTGTATACGCATATTGCTTTGAACGCTTTTTTCTCAGCATCTTTGAGTAATTGTTGTAATGATGGTCTGTGTTTTATGTCTTTTGCAGATTTTCCTTCATCGCGATAAATTTTGTAAAGATCATATCCCATCATACTAATGTAATCTTTTAGCGCTGACTCTTGGGCCGCCAAACTGTAACCCTCTCTGGCCTGTTCTTCAGTACTAACTCTAATGTAAATTGCAGCTTTTGGTTTTTTTGATGAAGATGTTGAAGAAAGTCTTACCATTTTGTCTACTTAGGGAACCCTAAGTATATAAATTTTTCTAATAATCCTAAAAAATCAATGAAAAATCGAAAAGAATCTAAGAAAAATTACAAAAGACCTACTAAAAAACATAAAAAACATCAAAATAAATAATCTAATAATTGATTAAAGGTTTTAGCTAGTGTTTTTTATAGAATTTAGAATTATTTTTGTCCCTTTCAAATGGTAAAAATTAGTAAACTATTTAAACTAGTTGTGATATACTACTTTAATCAATTATGATTAAGGGGTTAAAATGGGTTTAAACGATAAACTTACGGATAAAGAAACAATGTCTATTTTCGCAGGTCTAGCACTAGGTGCGGTAATAGGTGGAGCAACATGTATTCGTAAAAATCAAGAAGCATATATTCCTCCTGAGCAAACAATAGAACAAAGCGCTAGTAATAATTCTACAAGCAACAATAGCAACACAATTGATTATAATTCTGTAGTAAACAGACCGTTCAGACATGGCGAAAATGTTTTAATGTGTGATCGATATGATTCACATAACCAAAGACTCTATTTTAACTCTAGTCAGGGCAGAGTATTCATGAATGTAAGCCATTTTAATGCAATAAGAGGAGATATCACATACATAAGCATGTCTACATACAGAGGATACTACCCAAGCAGCAATGTTAATATGACATCAAGACCTCCAGCAATGTATAGATACTGGAATAGTATCAATATGGCCGCTGGATACAGAAATAATGTTAATGATGCTAGTTACATAAAGAATAATGAAAATAGACTTGGTAGTAAAGTAAAGAATTGGATCCAAAAACACAAAAAGAACAAATAATTTAGTTTTTTCTTAAAATATTTAAACAAATTTAACACACACAAAATCTAATCTTTGATTAAAACATATAAGCATAAATAGTCATGTTAAAAATAAATTAAAAACAAACAATAAAAGAGTTGTCATTACAAAATAGTAAAATATTTAAACTAGAGCGTGTTTACGCATTTATACACAATCTTATAAGGGGGATTTAACATGGCAGATGATGATAATAATAAAGAAAAAAATTTTACTTGGAAGCACGTCGCATACTTTGGTGGTGGAGCATTAGCTACACTAATAGCATGTACACAACCATGGAGCTGCTCTGGAGACCAATACAAAAAGAAAACTTCTGATAATATAAAAGACAAAACAGAAAAGACAATTGTCGACGAAGATAAAAATAAAGACAAGAGTAAAATAGTACCTCCTGTTATTATACCAATTGATACAGATAAAAAATCTAGAACAAGCACTGAAACAATTGACGATTACACAGACGATACTCAAACTAATAAAACAATAACAATCGTAGACGATAAAAGATACAATTCAAGAAATAGTACTGGTTCCAACAAATTTGATGCTGGTGAACCATGCGTATACCGACATCCAACTGATAAGGATCTTTACATGCGTTACAGCGGTACTGCAGGTAAGAAAAAGGGCGGTTCATGGACTGAGAATCATGCAGGATGGATAAGAACTGTTCCTGTAAGCAATATCAGAGACAACATATTTAAGGATTGGGAAGCTATAGGCAACATGGATGTAGTAGCATTCTACGAAATTAACGGTAAAAATTACCAAGTTAATGGACGACCAGGAAAAGAAACTATGTCTGATTCAGCAGTCAACGCTAGATATAATCAAAACGTTAAGACTTATGCAAAAGGATATCAGCCAAGATCCGGTTTCAAATCACAAAGAGGAGACAGATAAACCTCTTTATTTTTTATTATTTATTTTATTAATCTTAAATTATCTAGTTTTTTCTTAAAATATTTAATCTTTTAAGCACATTTACTTAAACTAAAACATTTAAGCAAAGCTAAAACTATTCATCCTGAATAAATATTCACTGCATCTTTTTCTTTAATCCAGTAAAGAATTCATTAAAAACGATGTAAAGCGCTTTAAGTTCACGTTTACCCTGATCCGTCAAAGAATAAATCTTTTTCCTACCTTTTCTACGGTATAAAACAAGCTTTTGTCGACGGAGACGCTTCAAAGCAGGATAGATAGTTCCAGGTGTCAAAACAGTATTTTTTCTACTCCCAACAATACGAGCAAGTTCATCACCAGAACAAGGTTTATCGTCGAGCTCATGAAGTATGAAGAAGCTCAAGAAACCACGTAATTCCACATATTTTGGTACGAGTTTCTGTGTGGATTTTACCACAGATTTCGATGTAGATTTTTTTGCAGGTTTTTTAGTATTTTTCACCATTTTTCATATGCACACATATTTATATATTTTGTTATTTAATATGTTTATCGACTAGAAATAGAATTTATAAAAAATATTTGAAAAAATATTAATATTGCTTATACAACATATTGCTTAAACTATATATTGGTTATGCAATAAATAAAAAACTAATTAAAAAATTCGTTAAAAAAAATTAGAAAAAACTACTAAAATTTTTCTTAAAAAAACAAGAGAATAAACAAAAAAATAAACAATCAATAAAAATAATTATCAGTCATAAAACACATCTCTAAACTAATTTGAGCACAAAATTAAAAATGAAAGTGAGAGATAGTATCTAAAACTTTTAATCAGAAGTCAAATAGAATTAATAATGTAAAAACACCTAAAAACGATTAGAATATTAAAAAAAATAAGAGTATTAAAAGAAATTACTCAAACTCTTCTCGTATATGCCCTTAGACACAGATTCATGTATCTTAATTAGATTTTCTTTAGTTTGGAGCTCTCTAAACCTTGGATCAATATTAAAGTACCATTCTGAACCTATTCTTTCTCTAGTTATAGGTATCTTTTTATCTAAGAGCGAGGATAAAAGTAATTTAAGCACATCTTGCTCCAAAGATAATTTTTTTGTTAAATACTTAAACGATAGTGGTTCTTTCTCACCAAAAACGTACAGTGATAAGAACAATTTCTGCTCATCCAAGCTCAATATAATATTTGAAAAGTGAGACTTATCACTTAATAGCAAACTATTCTTGAACATTTGCAATTCATCAGTTATCTCTTTAAGCTTTTCATATCGATTCTCTAAATCAGAAATATAATCGAATGCTGACTGCAACTCATTCGTTAATTGATTAATACTCTCTAGATGTTCATCACGTTCTTCTCTTATCTTACTAAAAGCTCCGCGTAACTTTTTCTCGTCGTACATGTAATCCCCCACAGTTACGGAATACGTATTGTGTTTTTAAAGATTGTTGTTAAATTATTCTATTATTCTTATAGTAAGATTTATAAATAAATCCCATTTCCTTTTATTATGGAAATTAAGATTATAGAGAAGGGTAAAAAAAGATTAGTATTTGATTTAGTCGGTGCTGATCATACATTTTCTGGTGCATTAAAGAAAGAGATGTGGAATGATAAGGCAATCAAGGTTTCTGCATACAACATCGAGCACCCATTAATTGGTATTC
>JANNSE010000032.1:0-5323 GCA_031402215.1 Candidatus Woesearchaeota archaeon
TTTGAGATGTGCGGTATAATGTGATTCATCAAAGCAAACTTTGGCTTCAGCAAAGAATAGTGGGTGTTCGAAGTCAGGAGCAGTATTACTCTTATCATCCACATAAATCAATTCAGGATACAGTTCCTGTAAGATATTTTCAAATCTTTTTCCGATTGATTGTTGAATTGAAGGCATGACTTACGGGACTCATTTCCTTCTTTTAAATTTGATTCTTTAGATGAAAGAGAAGATGTAGAAAGCCCCCGGCGAGAATTGCACTCGCGACCTGCTGATTACGAATCAGCCGCAATAGCTACTATGCTACGGGGGCACGATTATAGGATAAACTAGGTGTTTATAAATTTATTTTCGTGAAAGTTTTCTAAACAATAGTACTTTTAGAATTACAGTTCCAGTTTTTCTCTGATTTCTGTGCTTGAATGTCTTCTTTGACAGTCATTGCATACTGCATGACGCTTCTTACCTTTTGTATATAGTGTGCCTATTATTTTGTTCATGAAAGTCGTTTCAATCTTCTTGCTACATATGTTACATTTCATTTTTTAATCACATATCTCTTTTTAGCTTTCTTTGTGCCTTCGTTTACTTCTCTAGTTTCCATGGCTTGTAGCAACTGATCAAGTTGTTCGAATACTTTTTTCAAATCAATCAAGTCTGCTTCCAATTCCCAAGTGGTTTTGTTTTCTTTTTTCTCATTAACAATGGCTATATTCATTTTGTTAGCCAATTTTTCCAAAAACATTAAAGAATCTTGAATATCGTTTTTTGTTTTATATGATCCTTTCTTTAGGCTTTTTCTAATTTCTTCTAAGCTTTCTCGCTCATACTTTTCAAGACCGTACGGAGTGTAAGCTCTATCTTTTAATTGTGATAATGATACACTCTTTAAGTAATCCTCGCTTAATCCGCTTTGTCTGTCTTGTTGTGTTGGATCTATTGGCATAGTACTTCCAAGTTAGTCTAATATTAATATTTTATTAATTATGCGGCCCCGGGTGGTGTTTATGTTTCTTTTTTTCTATTAAGTCTTTCATTCTTGGCCATGCTTCTTCATCAAGCATATATCCTATACAATTATTTGAACCGCATCTGCATTGTTGTTGCTCAAAGTCATACGGATCTTTCTCATTAATCTCGAATCCATAATTGTAAGTTAACTCTTCACCTTTTTTTACATCCTTAATGGCATCTATCCATATTTGGCCATCAAATATGTCCATTTTACAGTTCGGATCACACGAATGATTAATATATTTAGCATCGTTGTCTGGTACATCTCCATCAACGTCCCATTCGTCGTCAAGTTCGAATACGTATGTTCCCGCATACTTTTCTGGCTCTTCAAGGTGTTTCTTGAATGTTTCGTCAAGTATTCTGTCTCCTTCTTCTTTTGTAACCTTATTTCCAATATATTCTATAACTCTAGTGCCTTTGGGTATATCTACTTTGGCAAAGACTCCTTTGCTGTGTATACCTGAACTCTTAATTTCGACATATTTGTGTGTGGTCATATACTCACTCCGTGTTTGTTTTTGTTATCATTTTGACTTCTATTTGCATATTATCATATTATTTTTATCTTTATTTATCTACAAAGTAGAAGAAAATTAGGAATGCTGATACTACAATCATGGCGTAGAACAATTTTCTGTTCCAAGCATAAATTTTTGCTCCATCAAAATTCCAGAACGGAATCATGTTGAATAGTGCTAACCATGCATTTATCAGATATCCTGAATCAACTATGGTTTGTACTATAGGGTTTGAAAATTGTATAAATAGTAGTGGTAATAGTAATATTGCTAATATTATATTGGTTAATGGTCCTGCCAAACTTATTTTTCCATTTTGCTTGTAATCAATATTTCCAAATATCATTACAGCACCAGGAGCTAGAAATACTACTCCTAGGAAACTCATTAATACTCCTAATCCTAGCATAGTTATGTCTGCTCTAAATTCTGCCCAGCACTTATATCGTTGTGCAACAATTTTGTGTGCTAGTTCATGAAATAGGAATGCTAATCCGACTGTTACTGCACTTATTATTATAAATATTAGAAAATTTATGCTGAAGAATGATTCGAATGTTATTCCTTTATCTACGGTTCTTGCTATTGCAAATGCAAAACTAATCATAATCCATGCTATAAACAAGTCTTTAATTTCTGTGCTTGATGTATGCCAATGCATTCGTCCATTCTTTGATTTGAAACTATAATTTTTATGCATATTGGATGGATAAGAGGCTGGTTTTTAAATTTGATGGATGCCTACTGATAAGCGCAAAAGCTTAAATGTATAGATTTGTGATTACGGAGTAGTTACAAATAGTAAACTTTTTAAATAATGTCCCATTATTAGCACAATAAGTTACTATATTATGTAGTATTATTATGTTTAGAATTATATTAGGGGGATTATTATGAAAAACACGTATATCTTTATGATTGTACAAGCACTATTGACTTTATTACTATTCTTCTCAGAAGGATACGTTAAGTATACTACAATAGCACTATTTGTAGTGATGGATTTAATCTTATTCACAAGCCTATTAACAAAGAGATGGTTTGTTGAAGAAGTATTAACATTCGCAGCAATATTCTGTTCTGGAGTATTCATGTTATTCTATGTATACATGAAGTCCACATTAACAACAGTATTTGGTGTTGCATTGATGTTATTATTCTTAGTAATCGCTATGGTTGATTATTTATCAAAGCCAACAGGCGAAAAGAGCATTAAGCTTGATAGAATACAAATACCTGATGCGCCAGCTTATTACTACGATATAGATTATGATTCAAGAATTAGACCTGAACCAGTTATGCATGTAAAATCTGGAAAGGCTTCACAAGTTAAAAACAAGTTAGCTGCAAAGGCAGTTGCTTATGAGCTTGAGAAGGAAGCTATGCAAATGAAAGGTGCAGAGAAAGCAATACAAAACTTACAAGTATACAATGCTGAAAAGGAATTATTAAGAGAGACAAAGTTATTGCAAACTGTTCAAAAACAAATGGACATAGTAAATGCTGCTAACAAAAAGGCACAAGCAGCAAAACAATTAAAGAAAGAAGCTACAGAAATAATGAAAGTTCAAAAGCAAATTAACGATATCAAGAAATTAAAAGAATTAGAGAAAGAAGCTAAATCATTAAAGAAGGCTGAAACTCAAGTTAAAGAAATACAATTCTTAAACAAACAAGAAAAGATTGTGAAGCAAGCTAAGCAAATAGCTAAGGCACAAAAGGAAATTGATACTATGAATAAGGACACTAAGAAGTCCATGATAAAACAAGCTTCTAAACCTGCAAAAGTTAAACAAATTGTAAGAGTTAAGACAGTTAAAGCTAAGGAAGAATCATTCTATTTCGCTACAGAAGACGGAAATAAGTTCCATGAGCCAGGATGCTTAGCAATAAAGAAGGTTCCAAAGAACAGATTAATATTATACACTAGCAGAAAGGATGCAATGAAGAAAGGTCTACAACCTTGTAGTGTATGTATTCCGAAATAAAATCTTAACACGATTCTAATTTTTTATTTTAAATCTTTTATTTTATTCAATTTAATAAGAATTAATCAATATTCACTTATCTTCTTTTGAGTTTTAATCTGCCTTAACAATTCGCTGTTCTTAATCATTGGCGTTACGTCGTATTTGAACTGTTTTTGTGCAAAATTAATCACGTAATTTATCATTTCTTCTTTAGAATTAAATTCTAATGGCTTATTACTCATTGCTTTCTTTACTGCTTCTCGCACAACCCATACTCCTAATGGTGCCCAATAATCATCCGTGACTAATCTTAATGCTAATACTGTTGCTTGTCTTTTTGTTGATTTTAATAGTTCTAATATGCTGAGTCTTGCCGCGTAATAACCTCCAGCTGTTTCTTCAGCATAAGCTTTTCTACCATAATAATTTTCGAAATCATGCATAGCTTCAGGACTACTTGTCATCATCTCAAACAATTCGTAACTCCAAACTTCTGGAAGGCACAGTATTAAATAATTATTACCCAAATGTCCTCCGATGTAGAGTTTGTAATCTGATGTGATTGGATAATCTTTAATTTCTTTGAGTATGTTTTTTCCTAATGTATCATCTACTGCAGTAATAGCCCATCTTGTTGGAACAAGTTTTTTGTTCGCATTGAGTCCGAGATTACCAACACTAAATATTTTGGTTAAGTAATATCCATCAAATCCTTTTTTATGAAGTTCATTTAATCCTTGAACTGCAGTCATTTCGTCATTAACGACCTTATCGACCTTTGTAGGAATGTGAACATTTTCTGTAGTTCTAGCCTTCTCTAATTTTATTGAGGGCCCAAAAGGCGTTGTATCTTGGTTAAACGTAAGTTTAAATTGTGGCTTCTTCTCTAGTGTTATTTCAGTATCTACTGGCCTGTCTGTTAATGATACTTCTTGGACTAGATCCATGAATCTATCATTAAACCCTTTTACTTTTGTCTGGAAGTTAGAATTGATTAAGTTTGATCTGAGATTTATGATTTTGTTAATATCGTATTCTTCTTTTGACCAGAGTAGGGGATTGTCTATAGTTTCATCTTTTTTTGGTTCAGCTATGTTTAGTAGTCCTACATTTATGTCCGGGTATCCGAACTTTCCAACGAATACGTTGTAATTTTCTCCAAAGAATTCTTTCTTAGCAGTATCGTTGAAATTTTTTTGCACTTGAATCTTTTGTTTTATTGCACAGAAACCTCTATTACAATATCCTCTACCCTTACATTTGAAGCATAATTGGTTCATGTGTATTGTCTAGAAAGAATATGTGGTTTAAATGGTTTACTCGCGGTTGACTAGTGCTTATTCTATTTCGGCTTCTGACTTACACAATTTTTATAAATGCCTCAAAGTTCCATATGTTATGTTAACGCAAGCTGAATTAAAAGAGTTGAGAAACGAATTACTTTCTTCAAAGAAACCGTTGATATTCTTCGACGAT
The DNA here is from genome assembly GCA_031402215.1 of Candidatus Woesearchaeota archaeon. Classification (GTDB taxonomy): domain Archaea; phylum Nanobdellota; class Nanobdellia; order Woesearchaeales; family UBA9642; genus UBA9642. The sequence continues at coordinate 4,982 of JANNSE010000032.1, forward strand.
GATACAGATGGTACTTCTTCATTTTTACTTTTTTACAGATTCTTAAAAGATTATACTGATGATGCAAAGGGTATTATTGTAAAAAGTAGCCCTGAACTTAAGGATATGATGTTTATACGAAAAATTGAGGAGTTTAATCCTGACAAAGTTTTCGTTTTAGATAAACCTTTAATAAGTCAAGAATTTATTGACGAGGTTCACAAACCACTAATCTGGTTAGACCATCATCCTCTACAAGTTAGAAGTAAAGTTAAATATTATAATCCCTTAAAGCACAAATCTAAATTATTCAATCCAGATACAAGACCTACGACTTATTGGGCATACAAAACCGTTGGAAAA
>JANNSE010000033.1:0-13347 GCA_031402215.1 Candidatus Woesearchaeota archaeon
TTCAATTTTTTTCAAAGCAGCTGTTGAATAAGCTACAGGGTTAGCACTAAACGAACTCCACTCACCTTCCTCAGACTCTTCATCAAAGGTTTCTTCAGTTGAATCATCTTCATCTTCAGAGTCCTCGTCATATTCTTCTTCGTCTTCAGAATCATCTTCTGGTGAAACATATATGTTTAATATAAACTCTTTACTAGACCACTTTTTAAGAATATCTAATTCTCTTAATTTTTTGATGACTTTAGCTTTATATCCAACATTATCGTGTTCTATAAATGGATAATCATAATCATATTCTCCTTCTCTTTTTTTCAAGAAGAACGAGATAATTTTTTTAGCGTAATCTCTTTCAGCTTCATTTTCAAATATTTCCTGTATAAGTTCAACACACTTAGATACATTCTCATGTATAATCTTTATATCTTTTTTCTTTTGTTCTCTTTCACGTTTTTCACGCTTTTCATTTTCTTTTCTCTCAGATTCGTGATGACATTCGGTGCAATAATAAACGGTGTTACCTTTATCATCTTCGTATGTATGTTTTGTACTAAAAAAACCCAATTTCTTATCACAATTATCACATTGAACCATTTTTTTCACCGGCCTATTGTAAATATTCCTCTGTAATTTTAACTTGTCTATTACAGTGAGGACATTTTGTATTAATTCCTTCTTTTAGAGAGTGCTTCTTAACATCTGTTAATTTAATACTTTTATAGCATGAAGGACAAACCACATCGAGTAAATTATCCGTGCTTCCTTTGATAGCTATAGGTGCAGATAATTTTACTGATTTGATTTTATGCTCAATATTATCATATATTTCTTTGATACTAGTCTCTTCATTCTCCATCTCTTTATCTGGTTTAACATCATCGTTAGTATCAATACGCAATTCTTTCCAATAAACTTTTCGTTGTTCTATAGTATCCTTTAAACTTTTTTCTCTTTTCGTTAATTTACTATCTCCTGTTTTTACTTCTAGAAAAATAACACTTTCTACGTTATCTTGATGTAATCCTTTGAATATTATATAATCCACTGGTTGACCTAAAAAATGCATATCTGAGGGCTCATACTCCACTTTATCTAAAAACGGGACAAATTTTTCTATAAATTTTCCCACTAGACTTCTTCTAGAACTGGAGACTGATTTCAATTTTATTATCTTTTCCGACTCCTTAAATATTTTTTCTAACTCTTTTATATCGGTGACGTACTTAACTTCCCATTGTCTGGCGATTGTTTCAATATGTGTTTTATTTTCTTCTTTTATCTTTTCAATCTGTGAATTTGTTTTTTCTAATTTAATTTCATATTCTTTTTCTAATTCTGCAATTTGTCTTTTCCACTTCTCGTTTAATGCTCCTTGTTTGTCTGACCATTTTTGTTTAGAGTATAAATACCATGCTACAAAGAAACCTACTAAGCCACCGACTATAAATAATAACAACTCTAATGCCATAAAAACCCCCTAATCGTGTCCTTGATTAGAGGATATTTAAATTTAACTATTTTTATGGCTTAGAATAAGTCTTCATAATATTCTTTACTCTTTGGATCTTCTTTTATCATCTTCTCTATTATCGCTCTTTTGATATATGAACTTACTGACGTATTATCTCTTGTTTTTTTCTTTAGTTCTTTCCATAATTTTTGTGAGCAATAGAAGTTTCTGTTTCCCGATTGCATTTCTTCGAAATCAAGTTCCATCGTTCACACCTTGAAAAAGTATCGTTCTTACATATTCTGATTTATTGTAAAAACCTGCAGTCTTAGCTCTAGATTCTAGAAGCTGTTCCTGTTCCACTGTTAATCTCACGATTAACATCTTAGTTTTTACCATACTAAGAATAAGGTCGTGATAATATTAATCGCAGTAGGTCACAAAAAAGGGTACAAAAATGGTAACACCTGCGGTAACACACTCAGTATTACAATATCCTAGTTAGACATATAGCACATCTAAAACTTCAGTTCTTATGGAGGCGATAATTATGGTACGACAATTACCAACTATTGAATACAAAGGTAAGAAATATTTTCGAGATGATCGGCTAAGGCAGATCAGGAATGTGAATAATCCATATGACTACGTGGATTTTGAGAATGTAGACTCTAGTCAAATCGGAGGCGAATAAAAATGGTAGACCTATATATTGACAAATACAAGAAAGCTGTAAAAGGCGCGAAAAACGATAAAGAAATCGAGACTGTACTAAACAAGATATACGAAGACGGATTCGAAGATGGAGTTAACGAAAATTAGCATCAGTCACTTTTTAGTGACTGATTGTCGTCTCGAAAATATCCTTTCCTCTACGACTCTATTTATAAATCCTGGAGTCATTACACCGTCAACAAGGCGATTATCATGAATAAAGAATTTGATCCACACCAACACGAGAAATATTATCAGACTTGGCGTAAATTAGGTTCCAAACTAGACGGCGTAACACCAGAGAATATCGAATATATCTTGGCTTTTCTAAAGGATATGGAAATAGGTGCAAATGTCAATCCGAGCTCAAAAAAAGGAGCCAGAGGTTATGGTAGACTAAGAAATCTTAAATCAAAAATGCAGACAATGGCAATACTATTTCAAAAAGAATTGAAAATAAACAGTTTCGCTGAACTAGAGTCCAAGGATTTAGAAGTGTTAAAATTCTTCAATAATATGCGCGAAGGTAAACTACCATGCAGAATTTACGCGAAGCCATTAAAAGCAGTAGGAACATACGTGCGTATATTCAAGTCATTCTGGCACTGGTACGAACGTGTAGAACGTAGAAAAGGAAGACAAGTACTAGACATCACAATGGACGTAGATGCGCGTGATGAAAAACCAAAATTCAGCTACTTCACAATTGAAGGTCTAAAGAAACTCTGCGATGAAGCAAACTACGAATATCGTATGATGATGCTATTCCTATTCGACAGTGGAATAAGAGCACCAACAGAATTTATGAACGTAAAAGTAAGCGATCTAGAATGGAAATCAGAATATTACAATCTAAACATTAGAGCCGAAACTAGCAAAACCTTCGGAAGAAAAATAAAGTTATTACTATGTTCTAAAGACTTAAAAGAATACATCGCCAAAAGACGTTTATCAGGAGATGCGTACCTGTTTAGAAAATCTCCCCAAAGAATGAATCAATACCTAAGAAATCTCGGATATAAAGTCCTAAAATTAGGCATAGTCGAAATTAAAGTCTTCAATGACAGAAGGTACGAAGTAATAAAAGAAGGATTATCAATGTATGATTTTAGACACTGTAGTGCATGCTACTGGTTACCTAGGTACAAATCAGAATCAGCACTAAAATATAGGTTTGGGTGGAAGAAATCGGAGATGATCCACTATTACACTGAACTCTTAGGAATGAAAGATACTATAGAAAATGAAGACATGTGCATAGATGTCACAAAGACAGTATTAGAGCAAAAACTACAGGAAAAAGATAAGGTAATAGAAATAATGCAAGATAGGATGGACTCTCAAGAAAACAAAATGAAAGAAATGATGGACATACTAAGAGCTCTACAACTAGAGAAATTAGTAGAGCAAAGAACATCGATGTAATACAAAATCCTAGAATATCTTATTAATGATGACGACCTTACAGATAGTATGGAACTATCCGAGGAATACTTAATGGAACAAAAGGAAAGACTTCTAAAAAAATATAGCCTTAAAACCACCCAGGACGTAATACAATACCTAGAAAACATTCTAAAAAAGACAATGTGAAAGTCTCTCGAATGTCACGCAACCGATTGTCTACTGGGCGAGGCTACTATATCTTTACAGTTTCTCGTGAGATTTGAAACATTTAAATATCACCTGTGAGTTTTTCCTGTTAATGTCTAATAAAAACGCATTTGCTAAATTTTTTGATAAGATTACATCTTTTGCGAGTTTACTACTATCAACAATAGGCTATGTGCCACAACATGCGACTAAGATAAGAACAATCGCAATACTTTCTTCAATTGCATTTATTGTATTTCTAACAAAGTATTATCCAGACAATTTTAAGATAGCTGTTATTTATTTTGTAATTAGTCTAGCTTTTTATATTGGTTTTATAACCTTAGTTCTTAGAAAGAAGGGTTATCGTCTTTGGCTTATTAAAAAATATGGTGCCGAAAAAGGATTCCTAATCTATGAAGCTATACTTGGATTTATTTTTTTTAATTGCGGATCTGCTCTAGGATATGTTGCTGTATCTACATCAGGAGTGTTGTTTAATTATATTAACAAAGAATTATTAACGGTAATTGCTATAATATTATTTGTTATTGGAGTTACTGTAAAATTATGGGCGGCAAAAGTTGTATCTATTGATATTTATTATTGGAAAGATATGTTTCTTGGAAAGAAAATATGTAAGTTCGTAGTTTCTGGTCCGTATAAATATCTAAGTAATCCGATGTATGGTGCAGGTCAACTTCAAATATATGGAACAGCACTTTTCTATGGCTCAATACCCGGTCTGATTGCTGCAGTATTGTATCAATCGTCTGTCTTTTCATTCCATTTTGCTGTGGAAAAACCTTTTATTGATAGAATATACCTAAAAAAACATAAGAAAAAGAATTCGAAGAAGTAATGCCGTCTACGTTCTATTATCTAGGAATGCTTTAAGAGCAGTATTTTCTGCAGTCTCTTTAAATCCTTGTGAAATCATATTCTTTATGACTTCCTTATCATTTTCTAGATCTCCAACGTATGTTCCAGGACTTGGCGTTAGTACGAATATGTTAATTCCTTTACGTTCATGATAAGTATTATCGTACTCTAATTCAGAATAATAATTTTCTCGGAATTTTTTCCCTTTAAATCTTGACCATATATCGAATTGTACAAGACCTGCTTTTACAACTTTTCCATTATAGTTCTTATTGACAGGCACTGGTGTTACAACAAGTATGTTTTTTGCACCGTACTTCATTGCTTCATCAATCTTGAAGTTTATGCCAAGTGAAGAATTGAATGTATCACAATACGTATCATTATTTAACTTTATTTTTTTACCATATGCAACAGGCATTGCCATTGTTGCTCTAATAACTTCAAATAAGTCTAAGCCTGATTTGTTTGAGAAAAATTCTACTTTTCCAGTTTTTGTATTTGTTGCCGCGATTAAATAATCAATTCCTGACTCATATATTTTTGAAGTATCTAATGGATATTCTTTTTTCATTACTTCATCTACTAAATAATCTATATCTAACATCTTGTTTATTCTCATAGGATTCATTAAACGTTTAGATGTAGCAACTTCTTCCCAAACATGTCTAATGTTTTCTGTTTGACCTGTAATGAAGTATGATGCCATTCCTACGCTTCCTGATGCAGCTACAACTATTTCTGGTGGTTTGAAATCGAATACGTCTTCTAAAGCTAATAGTGCTCCAGCTGAATAACTGCACTTCATTCCTCCTCCAGTCATAACTAATGCTGTTTTTCCCATCATTTTATCGAGACATATCTATATTTAAATGTTTCGATATTTAACCACTGGAGAGTGATACTATTAGAGTAATTTACTTAATTAATGTACCTACCTTCAATTCTTTTTTATTTCCTTTTTTATCAAATAACCATGCCGATTCTTTGCCTATTATTTTAGCTCCTTTAGCAGTTACGTATATTCCCGTACTTTCACTTAATGCTATCGAGGAGGCTATTTTCTCTCCGGAAATTATTTCCTTAATTCTCGCTTCTTTCTCTGCACTATAATGGCAGAATAGATTGTTTCCCTTTAATATATTCATTCCTTCTAAATCTTTTAATTCTACCCAATTTTTATCAAAGTGTATAGATGTTATTATTGATTTAGAGAAGATGATTGCGCCAGCGCTTCCGCCGTATATTGGTATGTCTTTTTTCATAGCTTTCTTTATTTGTGTCCAAAACTTATTTTCCTTTAATTTTTTTAATAGATATAGTGTGTTACCTCCTCCTATGTATATTCCTGAGTATTTCTCTATATCTATTTTTGCTAACGTGGACCATTCCTTTTCTGTAATCATTTGATATTTTTCTACACCTAACGCATCGAATGTTGATTTAAGCCATTTTAAACATTCTGGGTAAGGGTGTTTTGCGCTGTCAATCGCTATAGGTATATATAACAACGGCTTGCGTTTGTCAAGCAATTCTGCGAACAAGCTATCTGGTTCCGCACTCTTCACTCCAGACCCGCCTCCAGATAATATTAGTTTCATGCTCTGTTAATGTTTTTTGTAGTATTTATACTTATCGGTTAAATGAAAAGATTAATTAAATAGAAAAATTTATAAATTATGTTGTCACTATGTAGTTATGACCGAAAACGCTTTAGACTCAACAAAAGCTTATTTTAATAGTCATAAGTGGAATAGTATGGATATATCAGGTAAAACTATATTCTATAAGTCTAGAGATCCGAACCTTGTGAAGAAACATGAGTTTTTAGGTTACAGTAAAAAGAAAGGGCATGTATCAGCAACTGATATTACCGGTCAAATTGAGGAGGTCTTTATAGATAAAGGATTCAATAAAGCGCCTAGCCAAGATATTGTAAGACCGAATGGATCTTCAACATTTTTTATAACATCAGGAATACAGGCTTATGAAAAACAAATATTTGCTGAAACCTTTGACGGATTAAAAGACACACTCTTTATTCAACCAGTTATAAGAACAAATTATAGCTCAAATATTGGAGAAGGAAATATTTCTTCCTTTGTAAATCCATCAACAGTAAGATTTAATTGCGGTATAGACACATACCTAAAGGATTTAGATTCCTGGATGAATCTATTATCGAAAACAGGGTTATATCTTGGAGATGTGATATTCACTTTAAATCCAAAAAAAACAGATTCAGACGTTTCAAATCCTTGGAATAGAATCGGTGGTTTCACAATAAATTGTTCATACGGTGGCTTAGGTTTAGGCTCTGCAGGATATTTACAAACACCAGACAATAAATTGAATTTCGAGGATATAGGATTCGGACTAGAACGAGTATTATGGGCAGTAAATAAAACCGAATCTTTTAAAGATGTTATAGGAGTATTTCCCTATGCATTCAATCAAGACGTAAAAACCATAGATACACTTAGAACTTTGAGTTTAATGTCGATGTTTGACATAGAGACTAATCAAGATGCATTTAATCAATTTAAAAAATATCTTGGTAGCAAACCGCCTATGATATCAGATACTGAGCATCAAATACGCAAATATCAAGAATCATGGAATGCTTTTGTGACGCCTGCCAAATCAGGGGAAGAATCCTTAAAGTACGTGATGGAAAAAATAAATGCTATCGATAATACACAGATTTTGAGCAGACTCAATATTTCGAAAGTTCCAGCAGGATTAAAATCATCAATATTAAAAGACAAGGACACCTTTATTAGAGAATTATTAAAGATTAATCCGGAAAAGCTTACGGACATAAAAGAGTTATATAAGACCGTATAAACGTCTATAGTGTATCAAGCACTCGCGATATTTTATCTTTTTGTTTGATTAAACCAGTGATATATTTAATCTGCGAGTTGATGTGTGCTTGTAATTCTTTATACTTTACCTCATTAGTTAAATATGCTGATTTGATTGCTCCTAAATCACAGATCTTATGAGATATGTACGCGTCAAGAATTTTTGAGTTGATTTTACCTAAAGAAAAAGTAGTATAACAATATTTGAGGTTCTCGAAAAATTCTTTACTTGGAAGACTAAATAATTCGTTTAATAATCTCATTAATTGGATTTCTAAATATCCGCGGTGCATCATATCTAAATCGATTAGGGAATATTTTTTTCCTATCTTGATTATGTTTCTTGACCCGAAGTCGCCGTGAACATTACATTTATGTAATTTATAATAATCGGTGAATAATCTCTGTTTAGAAATTAGATTCATGTAGGCTAATACTTTCGCATCAAATTTAGATATTTTTCTTGAGTTAATGGCCTTTCTAATCAATGATATATCGTTACGAAATTTTTTCTGGTTAAAGAAGGTCTCATAGTCTGTTTTTAGTGTTATTCCTATTGTATTGATTTCTTTGTGGTATTCAAAGAACGTGTTTAGTATTTTCTTTTTGTCCAAAGAAGTTAATTTAAGTTCGTTGCAGCATTTTCCAAATTTGGACTTGATTGTAATCTCAACAGTATCGTTGGTGAAGGTTTCTTTCTCTATCTTAATATTGGTTAGCTTAGATTTATTTGAGATTCTTTTAATATCTCTTACCCGATCTATAAATGCTATAGGTAAAGTTTTTTTTATTATAACATATTCCCCATGTCTTTTAATAAGATTGTACGAAGGCAGATGTATCTCAGAAAATACTTTCCGTCTATACAATAGGTACATTAAGTATCCATAAGAATAATCCGCGATTTTGTACGTATTATCGTTGCTCATTTTGTTTTTTTTGACTTTGTTGCATATTTAGCAAAGTTTATCATAGGATATATTTGACATTCTGTACAGCACGGGCATAATTCTTTGTCACCTAAAGTGTAGTTGAATTCAAATATGCCTCGCTCTTTATTGCCTATAAGTCTATGACTATTTATGCACGGGTAAATGTTTCCGTTTGGTTTAATAAATACAGATATATCTCCTGCTAAACATTTTATTCCGTTTTTTCTTGACCCCATTATGGTCTCTTTTCCAGAAATGTGTTTAAACAAAATATCTAAGAACGGATCGGAAATTTTATTTTCAATCATATACTTTCTTAAGAATTTTAGTTGATCATTTGTTATGACGAAGTTACTCGACAATTTATTGTGGTAAAAGGTGTCGTTTTGACTGGCCGGTCTGAAGCTAAATGTACTTCCTAAGTGTTTTGCTAAATTTTTGACGTGGTTTAGCGATTCAGAATTACAATTCTCTGGAACTATAGTCATAGAGAATATTATATGACAATTTTTTAGTTTCAATTCTTTTATCAAATCTACTGTTTCAAGGACCTTACTGTACGAATCTACTCCTCTTATAGTTTTGTGAGTATCCTTATCGCCTTCTAATGATATACATACGTAAACATCATCTATTTTTGGAGCGTATCTCTTAACGAAATCTTTTGCGACTTTTGGATGAGATCCGTTTGTACTAAGAAACAACATCCTTAATTTAGGTAGATGCTTTATTATGCTATCAGTCACTTCAAGCAGATCTATTCTAAGTGTAGCTTCTCCACCAGATATAGACATATCTTCTATTTCAGAGAATTCTTTTTTAGAGTACAATTGGTTGAATTCTGATGCTGTCATCTCTTGAGATTTATTTTTTATACTCCATATAGCACACATTTTGCATCTGCTGTTGCATCTTTCTGTTACCAATTGAGTTACGGACTTAATCATTTAATTTGTACCTCGGACTGATTTTTTTATTAGCGATAACTAAATCAGGATAACTTTTTCCTATTTTAGATAGTAAGACCTTTTCATCGAAAATTATATTGCACCAATCTAGATTATGATTTTTTCCGAAAAAATAATCTATAGCCATCATAACGCCTCTCATGAATTTATCGGATTCCCTATAATTTAATAGTGCCGGATATTGTGTTGGTCCATACCGACAGAAGCCTAAAGGGCTATCAGAAGATAAAGATTGCGCGCTCATCAAATCGCATCTTTCTAGATTAAAGAATGTTATGTTTCTTAATCCTAAAAAATTAAACAAGTGAGCTGTTGATGTATCAGCAGTTAATCCTAAGGCACATTTGTATCGTGATATATCTTTCTTTATCTCTTCAAAAGCACCATAATTCTTGAACAACACGTTTTCTAAGTGATTTTCAGACAATAGGCCTTTAAGTTTGGAATTCCAAAGTAGATGCGCGTATGCATTTCGGAATCCGTCAATAAGAAGAATCTTAGATCCGGGATATTCTATTTTAAGATGTTGAGCTAATTTTAGAATCAATTCTTCTGGTATTGTTTTGGAAGATTCAGAACCAAACGGATTAATTATAATATTATTTGATTTTCCGATATGAAGCTTAAAATTAGAACTTACGGGTTCTAGGAATGGATACAAACATTTATTCATATAATCTTCTATGTTTTCGCTTTTCAGAAGAACATCGTCTTTAGAAAAGTGATACACATCAATTCTGTCTTTTTGAGGTATAACAACAATGTTTCTACCGCATATAATAGAGGGTAAATTTTGTTTTGCTAAACTTTTAACCAAGTATTTTGTTCTATTCCATTGTGTATCAATTAAGTCAGCAAAAATATTAATAATATCTTTTTTAGTTTCAACGTCTCCTATGTATCCTTTTGTATTTGATACGATTGCTAAATGCTTATAATTCTCAGAATATATCGTGTTTAATTTTAGTTGCTGTGTTTGAATAAAATTTTCTATAAAATGTAACCCTATGAATGAGTCACCCAGAAACGAGTAAGGATCGTAATAATCAGCGAGTTTATATCTTTTAGTTAGGTTTCTTACTATTTCCCTGAATTCCGTGATAGATTTTATTTCGACAAATTTGACAGGCTTAACAGATTTCATTCCATCCAAGAACACTTTTCTTTGATAATTTCTCACTACAGTGCCTCTTAAGAATATAAATACTAGCGTGTCTTTTTTAGATTTAAATCCCTTCAAAGCATAACTTTCTAACGGGAAGGGAAAGCCGATCATCATCAGTTTCTCATTACCTGAGTTTCTCAGAATCATAATCAATTCTTGATTCAATGGAATACTTCTATATGTTTGCTTCTTTGTCTCAAAAAGCGATATTTCTCGTTGAATCGCCTTACGATTTTCAATTATTTCCTTTCCCAAATATGCTCTTAGATTATGCATCTAAGAAACACTGTCTGCTTGATTTATTAATATTACTATCACGGGTTATGATTGATTTCTTTTGGATGTCTGCGTTATATGTTTGTTTTCTAACGTTCTTGAAATGTTTCCTTACGTTGTTTAAAGTAAACTATATAAACACATGTATGTCTTTTACGTTCATGCAAAAAAATATTCTAATTATCTTAACTGTATTATCTGTGTTATTATTCATTCCTTCTGTGCACGCAATGGTATTTGGCGGAGATTCTCCTGGTTGTAGGATTGACGTTAATGAAGTAAATTGTGTTCTTGAATTGAATAAACCTCTTCACGGATTTGAACTTTTAGACGTAGAAGTTGGTGAGAAGGCATTGATACGAGTAGACGGTTTATCCTCAAGATATAGTTCGAATTATATGGATGTATATGATTATATAGTCTATACAAATTCTTCTGATGGTTCAAAAATGAAATTAATACTTACTGCAACAGGTTATTCAAATAATAGTGTTAAAGCAGTAATGACTAGGTTTGAACCTGCTACTGAACCACTCTACGGAGATGGTGGTTATTGTTCGAATATATACGATCATACTTCGAAATATTATCAAGGAATTTCTTATTCTGAAAATGGCGTAGTTGTTAACAAGGCAGATTATTGTGTTGATAAACATACATTATTTGATTACAATTGTTTGGGAAGTCAACCTCATGGATGTAGAGAAGGCGAAACATGTAAGAAGGGCAAATGTGACTTTTATCCAACTGTTTGGCAGAAAATGCGTGCACGATTAACACTTTTTTCTTATATGCTAGGTTTTAAATAAACTTCTTGAAATATTTATCTCTTAAGAAAGATTGCTCCTTTTGGGCAATGTTCATGACAACAATAACACTTAATACATATGTTTCTATCAAATGTAGGATAAGGTTTTAGTGTAATACATTGTACTGGACAAAGTTTTGCACATATGCCACATTTTATGCATTTATCCTTGTTGACTTCAGGAATTAATGTTGGTGTTCTCATTAAATACGATTTAGCTGTTGTGATAAACTTAACAATCTTATTACCTTTACCGCCTGGCGGAATATAATTTAGTTTTGGAATATTAGAATTCTTGTAATCACCAATGACTTTAACTTCGTTTATTTTGAGTAGTTTTCTGTCTATTGCAGCACTTGTAGTTCCTATTGCAAGAGGATCAAATCCCATTATTCTTGATTGTATTACGTCTAATGCTAATGCATCAGTACTTGCAATTACAAGTCCTGTGTTTATCGGATCTCCATTACCAGGTCCCTCACCTTCCATACCAACAATTGCATCCATTATATTGATTACAATCTTATCTTTACATTCTAGATAAATATCGATTAATAATTCTCCGAATGCTTTCTCATCTTTGCCTTTTGTATGATAGATTGCTTTTTGAAATCCTGGAATAAGTCCATAACAATTCTTAACTGCCCCCGTAACTCGCATAAGCATATGGGTCTTCATTTTTGGCATATTGATTATGTAATCTACATCATTGATGATAGATGTGATTTTGAGTTCTTTCAACACTTTACCATCAATTTTCTTATCTTGTATTTTATCATTTTCAAATGCGATTATTTTTGCCTTATACTTTTCAGCAACGGCTCTTATGCCTGATACTGTAAAACCATTCATAGTGTTAAATCCAGAACTCTCTCCAAGAATAATTTCACACTTATCCTTAGCAAGTATTTTACACACTGCTTCTATCATTGCAGGATGCGTTGTACACGCATATTCTGGCTTTTTTGCCATCAAAATATTTGGTTTAATCAAAACCTTAGAATGAGGTTTAATCTTTACTGGGATCTCTTTGAATACTCTTTCAATAGTCTTATCTACGCTCTCTTGAGTGTAATTTGGACATTTTATGACTGCTACGTTTGACATATTAATGTTTTATTGCTGGCTATTAATAAATTTTTCTTAAAGATAAAACTTTATATATTCCTTGCCTATTTTAGGATATGGGTGATATCATGGACAAAGTAACTGTAATTAAAGGCAAAGCATCTTCTAATGGTAATAATTACCAATATGTACGTTCTGGAGGCAATGGAGCAATTTACGGCTTAGGATTTCTTGGAGCAGCAATCTATTACATTTCCACTGCAACAGGATTCTGGATGGGCGTACTCGGATTTTTGAAAGCATTAGTCTGGCCAGCATTCTTAGTCTTCGGATTATTGAAGCACGTGTTAATGTAAAAGTAGATTTGACTATAATCAACTTTATATATTTCTTAGCTATTTTCTTATTATGGCTCGTAAATTAAGGGATATTGCAAACGATACTGGCAAACAAATAATGAAGCCAATAAAGAGGTTTCAAGAAACTCCGCAATATACTTACTTAAACAGTTTAGGATTAGGATTCTGGATATTTCTCATTGTAACATTCTCATTAGGATTTATATTCATGTTCTACATCAAATCATTTGTTGATATCGTGGTCAGTGGATATGGACTTATCGGAATA
>JANNSE010000034.1:0-18869 GCA_031402215.1 Candidatus Woesearchaeota archaeon
CTTGGATAGCGCGGCAGCCTTCTAAGCTGTAGGTCGTGGGTTCAAATCCCATCACGCCCGTTTTATTATAAAAAAATCGAGTAAAAATGATGAACATCACGAAAACGTGAGTTCATCGAATTTATTCTTCTAAACCATACGGATTGTATCCTTTGTCTTTTAACCATGATAGATATTTCTCGGCCACAGATCCGGGTGTTGGAGGATTTCTAGGTCTTCTTTTTCCTGTTTCATAAGATAATACAACTTGATATGCGCCTGACTTTATTGTCGCTTTAGCGTCAAAAATTTCTCTTGTTAATGAGGTAAGAGTTTTATATCCTAAATTTAATCTTGTTTGTGTTGCTTCTTCCCCATTAAATGTAGTATATTTTGCATTGCTCATAACTTGATTGTATTGCGGAGCATTCATGTTTACGTATTTTTCGAGTGGAATTCTCTTCTTTAGTGTATTAATCGTGTCTTGTACTAATGTTTTTCCTTCTTGATCAATTTCAGGAATTGCATTACTTATTGCATTTAGATACATTTGCATCAGTCTATTCTCCAAAAAGTTTATTTCATCATATTTTGTTTTCATTTTTTTCTCCTTTGATTATATACTTGAATTACTTCATCGAGAAATTTGGCACGTGATCTAGGTTCTGTTTCTTTTTTTTGAATTAGATAACTCGGTAAAACTATTCTTTGTGCTTCTCCTATCATTACTCCTACAAATGTACCGGTAACACACATTATTCCTTCTATGAGTGGCAAAACTTCGCTTGCTGCTCCTGCAATCCCCATATAGCTTACTCCTAGGATCGGTCCCAATATTGCACATCTCATTTGAATTTTGGATGTATATTCATTTTGTTCCATCTCACTCATAATATCGCTAACTGGATATCCTATTAATTCAGTCAATTCCTTTTTTAGATCTGAATTTCCTTTATATGTTATTAATGCTTGACTTGTGGTATATTTTCCTTCTATAATCTCTGAAAGCAGTTTATTATTTTGCGCGTATTTATTTATGCTTCTCCTAGTTTCTGGCGCAATTACGTTTGAGTCTTTCAAATATTGTTTATTTACGATTTCATACAATGATTTTTCTTGTGTTGTTTGTATCATTTTATCTCCTCTTAATTATTTACTAATAAGTAGTAGCGTTATTGAAATATTAGAATTTTATTATTGAAAAGTGCGATTATTTCAATAAAATATATAAATTGAGTTGCTTTTATTGGATTATGCTCGCTTTAACTCAGAAAAAAATATTAAAGCTTCTAGCTATTAATTCATGGTATTCTAACAAAGATATAGCTAAATCCGTAGGAATATCTGAGGACACTGTCGCCTATCAGATTAACAAATTAATTAATGAAGAGAAATATTCCTTTTTTGTCAACACTTTTACTTTCAAAGAGTTGGGCTTCGATCATCATCATTATTTAATTAGATTCAAAGATATTAAGGATATATCGATGAAAGAAATCGTTGATATGCCTGAAGTTTTTTTCATAAATACTAGTTCGGGCGAATATGATATTCAATTGATTATTTGTCATCGTAATGACGAAGAATTTTTGTGCGCAAAAAAGAAGATAGATGAGTTATTCTCAGGTAAAATTGCAGAGAGTCTCGTCCTAAAATTTTATGTGCAATACAAATTTACAAATATTATACCTGAATACGATGTTAGTGTAACTCTACCAAAGAATCAAAAAAATCCTTTGTACAAACTCAATTCTCCTGAATGGCACAATACTTTAACTGTTCCTAATTCTGTTGTCGATTTCACAAATGGAGAATTAGAAACTATAAAATTCCTAATAAAAAATCCTCGTGCTTCGTACACAGAAATAGGTCGTAAGACCAATCAATCTTATGAGACAATAAGACAACAAGTCAAGAAATTTGTAGAAAAAGGTTATCTGGGAAATTTTGGTACTTTTCCTAATTTTGACCGGCTGGGTTATTATGCAAATTATGTTTTTCTAAATGTTGAGTCTATAGATGATAAAAAATTCGGTCAATATATTCGAAATAATAAGAATATTTTCTACGCTGCCAAACTCATAGGTAAATATGATGTTTTACTCTACTTCGTCTCCAAACATCCTTCTGAACTTCATGAGGAAATAAGAAATTTAAGAAAATTATTCTCGAATCAGGTAATTTCTCTCGAAATGCTTAGCTTTGATAAAATACACAAATCTGTACAGTTCCCGATGGTGTTGTTTGAGAAATAGTATAACTATCTTATTCTCACTCTTTAGTAGTGTTAAACAACAATATTTTTAAATACTTGTTTCTTTCTCGGACTATGACACAAAATCCGCCACCTTACGTTTCATTTTGGGAAATGGATATACCTTTGTTAGTAGATGGAATAGTAAAACATGAAAGTGCTTTTGCTGAATATAAAAACGATTTTCGCGAATTATTGTTGCATAATAATCCTACTTTTCTTAATAATGCTTTTTACTGTCCTATTGACAAAAATAATAAACCTTTAGAGGTAGAAGTTGCTGATTGCGTTGTTTCTCTTTCATTAGATGGAATAATGATTAATAATGTGGTACACCAAAATCTAAATGCACCTATTCTAAATCCAAAAGAACAATATGGTTCAAATTTGGAAAACACTAAGAAGAATGAATTTATTAATCGCATAAAAAAATATTTTTCAAAAGAACAACCATGTGAGTATTCTATCCAGGATGTTGTAAGCAATTTGTTAACTAGAAATGATGTTATTGAAGCATTATGGTCTGAACCACCTGCACCCTATGTACTGTTGGGTAGAGTTAAAACGGTTCAGCATGATTCATCTAGTGGTGTTACACAGATAGGGACTAGACCAACGTTAATCAAGCCCGGTCTTAATCAAAAATATGAGTCTTTGATTAGAAATTGGGAATATAGTAATCAGCTAGTCAAAAACGATAAGGATAATAAATTTTTAGGCTTTTAATTAAAAATACTTTTTCTACTTGCTTTTTTATTACATTCTTTCATTTCATTCAAGGATGTTTCGTTGACACGAAACATTTTTAAAGAATGTATTTCTCTTTATACTACCGCGGATATAGCCAAGCGGTAAGGCAGCCGCCTGCAGAGCGGCCACTCGGGGGTTCGAATCCCTCTATCCGCTTGAATTTTTTACAAAAATCCAGTAAAGGCAATAGTGCTATTCTTTTGGAATAGCACCTTCTTATTTTTTTAGCGCAGGTTTTTGCTTGCAAAAAAGTGCAGGAGCATCCCTCTATCCGCTTTTTTTTAATTCTAACTTTTTATTTTTCAAGTTTTATTCTAGAATTACTTTAGTAATTTATTAGTAAAATCTGTTCCTCTTAAATATCCTTCTTCTGTTTTTAATTTGTAAGCTACGTGAATGTGTTCTCCATGACCTTTTATTGATGCACTTCCACTATTTCCTACAATTCCTATCAATTGTCCTTTTTCAACAACATCTCCTACGTTTACTACAATTCCTTCTTTTAGATGCGCTATTGATAAATATCCTTTCTCGGCAGGATTATAGATTATTACTGCATTTCCCATTCTTGGTGCTAATCCTTTCTTATTCCACCTAGAAATTTCTCCTTTTACAAACGTTCCTTGCCAATAATCTCCTGAGGCAACTACTATTCCATTAAATGGTGCTACTACTTCATTTCCTTCTTCTGTAAATATGTCCAATGCTGCATGACCCCAACGTACGAACGTTCCGTTTATTATCTCTATGTCTCCGTTGACTATTTTTCCCCAACTATTATTAGTGATGTCGTAATTTGCTGTTCTAAACAAGCGGTCATATTTTTGTTCTAATTTTTCTCTAAGTATTTTTCCTTCTAATAGTTCTTTATCTGTTTTTAATCCTATTTCGAAGAGACTTGTAGGATCTGACTTATCTCGTTTGTCCGAATAGACTAATCTAAAAAAATTGAAGAAGTCCGTGCCTAATGCTTGTGGATTTTCTCCATATATTTCTAATCCTACTTCTGTTAGTTTTGATACTTTAGTTATAGTTTTATGATTTTCGTAAAGATTATTATTGTAGGCGCTATTCGAAATATTTTGTGGTATAATTAAGAATGTTCCTGTTAATATTATTTCCAATAATGTTTTACTTCTCATATTAATAGAATGTAAATATAATTTATAAATTTAATTACTCTTTAGTGGTGCCTATTTTCTTCTTCTAACCATTTCATATAAGAAATATATTATAATAATTGATAATGCGCCGATAAAGAACCATGAAACCATTTCTGATTGTAGGAAAGGTCGTGAATATTCTGCTACTTGTGGTGCTGCTTTCGCCATCATTGGTGCCGCTCCGCTTGCTATATCCGATGATTCTTCTGCCATTAATCTTGGAGCAGCATTTAATGTCATTGAGGATGCTTTTGATGTACTTGCACTAAATAGTCCTATTATCGTTAATACTCCTCCTGCAATTGCAGTGATTACTCCTAATGGAATTATTTTTTGCAATGCTTCCATAAATCTATTGTCGGCTTGTTTTGGAGCAATTATTATGTACTTGTTTGCTAGCTTGTAATGATTTACTTCTTTACCTTTAGAACTGTAGTGGAATTCATCGACTATTACAAGTCTTGCTTCAACTAATTGTTTTAGATTGTAATGTATCGTTGATATTGGGATGTTTAATTCTTTAGATAATTCTGATTCTGTACTCTCTTTTTTTGCTAATTGATCTAATATCTTTCTAGACGTATCATTATTTATGGCTTCCGCAATCTTCTTTGCGCCTTTTTCTTCTAGAGATATCAATAGGAAATTGTTATTCATAGGTTCTTCCTTCTTTGGTTTTTCTACTCGTCCTTCGACTTTCATGTTAGAACTATGTTTGGGGTATTTAAATATGTTTTTGATTTCAAGTAGAACGGAAGTTATTTTTTGCCTACGACTTTTTCTAGACGTACATATATTTGATCTTGAGCCAAATATTTCATATGATTACCCGGATGTCTAAATCTAGGCGGAATACCTTTTATCTTATACGATGTGTCGTTGAAGTTTTCCAATCTGACTGGAACCTTGTTTTCAAAATAATTAATAAATTCTTTTGTCGGCTCGCCAATTTGTAGAAGTAATTCATAATTGGATTCCGGTATTAGAATCATTTTTGTTACTGTTCCTCTAGGACTATACCAAAACATCAATCCATTTATGCTGTTTTGCATTTCTAGTGGTTCATACTTTTTCTTGTTTAGATGTTGTAGAACTAATGTGTTCGGAATTGATAACCATTGGTTGATACAAACTTTTTCTTTATTTTCAACACTAAATCTTATCATGGAGTTAAATTGCTCTAATTTTGTTATTTCGTCTAAAGAGGGTATTGGTGCCCTGTTATACGCAATTAATTTCGATATTGATAGTTGATTCATTTTAGTTCCTACGATAATTTATCTTTACCGGATTATTGAATGCCTGTCTGAAGAATTCAGCCCTATCGTGATACCCTTCTATGCTTTCCAATTGACTCTTCTTGATACTGTCTATAGCACAAATGATTCCTGGAGATAAATCTCTTCCAGTAATTGCTTCTGTATATTCCCAATTATTTCCCATTTTTACGAATACTGCATTTCTTATTTTACTGTTGAATTGTAGTTGATCGTATGTTGGGTCGACTATTATTGATCCAGTAATATTCTCTTTCGCAAATACAAATGGTAATATTACATATGCGTGATCTGAGCGCGATCTTACTTGTGCGGCATTCGGGAATCCTATTTCATATAATGATAATACTACATTTTTGGAAGACCTAGAACAACAGTATTCTGGAAAACTACCTTTTAAGTTATGTTTTTTCCCAAGTATATAATGATAGTGTGATACTTCATGCACTTTTGTCATTACTTCTGACAGTTCTTCTAATGAACTTATAGCCATTGAACAGGGAGAGTTTATATTTTTATAATTATCTGTTAATTTCTTGATTCTGTCTTTGTCTTCCTCTTCAAAAAATGGCACGTATTGCATTAAATACGCATCATCTACTTCGAATTGTGACGAAGTTATATCTATTCCGCTACGCTTCTTCATTTCTTGTTCTAGTACAAGTGTATTCAGGAAATAGCCATCACTTAATGTGGTTGGCGCGGTCTTTATCCTGCTTGTTTTCGTGTTGTCCATGCTTAATTATAAGGGGCACTATTTATAAATTTAATTATTTTAGTTACTCTTCAGTGGTTAAAATATTTCTTTTTTAGCAACCTTTATAAAGCAGTTTTTGTTCCTTATTGTCGTAGGGTAGCGCTTGGTGGTGGGTATCTGGCCTTAAATGGTTAGACGCTCAGGAAAGTCCGCCCACTTTTAATAAGGTCACTCGTGGAAGCGAGAACTCTAATAAGGTTGGCAACAACTCAGAAACGGAACCTGATTATACAGGGATGATGGATAAAAAATTCGGTGACGAATTAATAAATCTTGACGTCGTATATTCGATGGTTGAAACGGTTAGTCCTGACCAGTGCAACTCTTTAACGAGGCTTAGTCGAATACCAAGAAGATTCGTCCGATATCGGGGATCTACAGAAGGCGGCTTATAACTACCCTACAATTTCTATTTTATTATTTAGATTCATTAAACTTAAATTTTATTCTTCTATACTCGTACCTCAAAAAGAACATAATTGCTATATCTATCAAAGTAAATATTAATAATATTAACGAAAATGCTAATGCTAGTCTATATATTTGATAAACTATGAATAACGCAAGCAGAATTCCTGCAGTAGGAAATGCCCATAATTTTTTATGTACGAGCGCAATAACCACTGCAATAAATACTAATCCGTGAACTATCATATACAATGCAATTAGCAGATGTAAGCTTCCAAGAACGTGATTTGCAATAAATTGTGTTGTTGTATCAATTACTCTGCTTGGCTTATCGAAAGGTTCAAATTCCACAAGCAATAGCATATATTTATTCAATGCTTTTGGTCCGACAAGAAGTAATCCTAATCCTATAATTAATTCGATTATTCCAAAGAGCCCTTTAAAATAAACTAGGAATCTGGCTAATTTATAGTCCATTGTCGATTTTTTGGCTGTCACAATATCTCGCGCGCTATCTCGCTTAAAAACTTTATCTAGACTTTAATTGCATTCAATTAATACCTTTAATAAATTTTATATACTCAAGATAAGTATTGTTTTTATGGATAAGAAAGCATATTTTCTAGAAATATTCAAGAAAGCAGAAAAGACATACGGTAAACGTACTAAAAGACTTGCCGCAGACGAATGGAATAAAGATTACGAAACATTAATTGCTACAATGCTATCTGCACAGACGAGAGATGAAACAACAATACCTGTGGCTGAAGCATTATTCAAAAAATATCCAACGTTAGAAAAACTTTCGAAAGCAAAATATGAAGACATGTTAAAGACAATTTCCCGAGTCAACTTCAAATATACTAAAGCAAAAAACGTTATTGGCACAGCAAAGATGCTTGTCAATGATTATGATGGAAAAGTTCCTGATGATATTGAAGAATTAATCAAACTTCCGGGCGTTGGAAGAAAAACAGCCAATCTAGTTCTATCAGAAGTTCATTCTAAAGACGGGATTTGCGTCGACACGCATGTACATCGCATAGCTAACGTTTTAGGTTTTGTTAAAACAACGAGTCCTACAAAAACTGAAACAGAATTATTGAAACTAGCTCCAAAAAAATATTGGTCAAGAATAAACCGCTTGTTTGTTCTCTGGGGTAAAGATGTGAGAGGACGAGATAAGAAGAAATTCTTGGAGAAATTAGAGGGCTTGAGCGAAGCGAAACCCTCAGCCCGACGCGACATGGTAAGGTCGCTGGTTGGCAAAGATGTGAGAGGACGAGATAAGAAGAAGTTTTTAGAAAAATTAGAGGAAAATAATGACTGATAAAATCAAGACAGTAACTCCAAAAACCATGGCCGATTGGCGCAATTGGTTGGATAAGAATCATATTAAAGAAAATAAAGTAATCATGATTAAATATAAGAAACATACGGGAAAGCCAATCATAAATGCTGCT
This sequence comes from Candidatus Woesearchaeota archaeon, assembly GCA_031402215.1. Classification (GTDB taxonomy): domain Archaea; phylum Nanobdellota; class Nanobdellia; order Woesearchaeales; family UBA9642; genus UBA9642. The sequence goes on from JANNSE010000034.1 coordinate 8,052, forward strand.
CAAGCGATGCGTGAAGCAATATGTTTTGGTTGGATTGACACGACTGCAAAAAGAGTTGACGAGGATAGATATTCTCAAGTTTATGTTAAGAGAAACCAAAATAGTAGATGGAGTGTCAATACTTTAAGGTATGGCAAAGAACTATTGAAAGAAGGAAAGATGTCTTTGTTTGGAATAAAAATGTACAAGGAAGGCTTGAAAAAGAAAGCTTTTGACGGTCATGTTCCAGCAAATCCTGATATGCCTCAAGAATTGAAAGATGCTCTAGATGGAAACTCCAAAGCAAAAGAATTTTTTAATACACTTCCTCCATCAGCAAAGAAAATGTTTTATCGGAGAATAATATATCCTAAAAGAGACGAAACTCGACTAAAAAGAGTACGTGAAATAGTACAGATGTGCGAGGCTGGAAAGAGATATTAATTCTCAAAACATTTTTAAACACTTGTTAGTTTTCTATGTTTATGAGCAACGATAAAATACAGATGCCAAGTAGTGGTGCAGGTTTAACAAGATTTTTTGATGATTATCATAGTAAAATAGAGTTAAAGCCTGAGCACGTTGTAATATTAGTAATCTTAGTAATAATCATAGAAATGATCCTAAATTGGCAAGGATATGCTTGGTTTGGACTACAATAAATATTTCTGAGTATTAAAATGATGCCTAACATTAATCCAAGACAGATGGATCAAATGATGAAGAAGATGGGTATCCAACAAGAGGATATCGATGCTGAACAAGTCATAATCATCTGTGCTGATAAAAAAATTGTAATTGACAATCCTTCTGTGCAAAGAGTCAATATGATGAACAAGATTTCTTTTCAAATTTCTGGTGACGAATCAGAAGAGTCTCTTGAGGAAGAATCCGATGAACCTGTTGAAGTAACTGAAGAAGATATAAGAACAGTTATGGAACAAACTAATAGTACTGAAGAAGAGGCATTACAAGCCTTAGGCGATACTAATGGCAATATTGCAGAGGCTATAATTCTGTTGACTGCAGAGAAAGAAGACGATTCTTAAATTAAGTATATTTTCTCAAGTAGTGCCTATTTTAAGCACAATTTCTTTCATTTTCATCGCAAGATTTATATAGTACCGTCCATAAGAATAATATATTGTTAATATGTTACATTATTCGTGCTAGCTTTATTACTCTAAAATGGAATTTGAAACTCTTAGGAATCAGGCCCTAGAAAAATTGAATGTAGCCGATCATTTGGTTGGTACAACCTATTCTTTAGTCAAAGAGCCAAAACTCTTAGTTTCTGTGATTGATAACATTTTCCAAGCATTAGATTTAGCCGTTACAGCTATTCTAGAGTATGAGAAAAGTTTGAAATTTATCTCTGCTTACGATAAAACTTTTGAGGGAAAAATGGAGGTGTTTCGAAGAAAAGTAATCACGAAACACGGTCTAAAAAACGAAATACTTGATTTTATTATTGAGGTAAAAAATACTTTAGATCAACACAAGAAGTCAACAGTTGAATTTCGAAAAAAAGAAACTTATGTAATTTCAGATAACGATTATAATTTGACAACACTAAAAATAGAGGATGTAAAAAAGACCTTAGTAAAAGCCAAACGCACTATTGAGGAGTTGTTCAAAATTATTAGATATTAATAATAAAGTAGAACTATAATCAAAATATAGATTATTAACATGAGGGATGGAATATGAGAGACGCAATTGAGAGTGCTGTAGAAGAGTTAAAACGTGTAGATCATTCAATATTCGTGAGTTTAAAATATACTAGAACAGTCGATATTCTAATTAATATTTTGATTAGAATGGTTGATTGCTACGAATTTTTGATATTAGCACTACTAAAGTATGCTTTAGAAAAAAAGATGATTGGCGAAATTCCGACTACGCCAAAAGAGCGTGCAGTGTTGATGAAAGAAATATTCAAGGAACAAGAAGTACACGACAATATTGATTTATACTTATTATTAAAGGCTATGCTCAAGAGTAATTATACAAAAGAAAACGAATATAGAAGACACGTTAATATGAAAGCCATAGTTGCTGGTAGAGAGGAAATAATAAACATAAACATTATTTCACAATATTATGAGTATTTAACTAGCTTCTTCCATTTTGTAGATAATTTAAACAGAGGAACATATGTTTTAGGAAGTGCAATATTAATACAAGAAGGAATTGTAGAGACAACAGATGAAGAGAATCCAAACAATCCTTATTGGACTCAAGTTGAGCAGATGAAAAAAGAGGCTGTTTTAGAGATTGCTAGAGATAAAGAGATTAAAGAGAGAATAAGAGCAGAGAAACAAGTTAGAGAACAAAAATACCAGAAATATGCTGCTGCTGAAAAAGCATCTAAGCGTATTACTAAGCGTAAACCAAAAATACAACCTAAGAAAATAGTTTCTTCAGAAAAATTAAAATTATTAGAATTAAAGAAAGCATCTAAAAAACGTATTGCAAAAGAGAAGAAGAAGGCAATTAAGAAAAAAGTTGCTAAAGTTGTGAAAAAAAAGGGCAAGAAGAAATAAAACAGCGAGAATCGAAGGAATAAAAAATTGTGGTGAGTTATGGTTAAGAGTATTGCAGTTGTTTCGACAGGACAAGGTACGGGTAAAACAACACTAGCTTTGAATCTTGGATTAGCATTGCATAATTTGAATCATAGAGTATTAGTGTTTGATACAGATTTTACTAAGAAGAATATGATTGATCACTTAGCAATACATCATCTTCCCGTAAATATTGGTCAAGTTCTCAATGGCGATGCACACATTAATGATGCAATCTATAAACACGTTTCTGGATTAAGAATAATTCCTTCAACAGTTCATGGTTATGATAATTTTTCTTATCATTATCAAGATCTACTTGGTGATTATGATTATATTGTGCTAGATACGCCGACACAACAAGAACATCTTGAAACTGTTTTAGGCAATGTAGATGAAGCAGTACTGATACATAGTCCACAATATTCTTCTAAAATTGTGATGGATGCAATTAATACGTTATCCAAGTTGAAGGTTTTGAATTTAGGCCTAGTCTTAAACCATTCTCCTGAAAAGAGCGCAAATCAGTTATTTGATTATCCTATACTGGAAAAGATACAAACGCACAAAGACATCATAAAATCATTTCAATTAAAGAATCCAGTAACACATACTCATCCAAAGAGCGAGATTTCTATAAAGTTCAATAGATTGGCGAAGAGATTTGAGTAGATAAAACCATAAAACTTAAAACCGCCCCAATTCTCCCGTTAGTATGGTCAAAATTGTAGGAAATACTATAAACGTCGGAGTAATAGTCAATAAAGGCTTTGAAAAGGCTGCTGTAGTTCAAGTTAGAGAAATTCTAGAAGATGTTAAGGATATTACTGTTCAAGATACATTAGTCTCATTTAGATCTAAGAGTTGGGACGATGTTTACAGATTCGTTTACAAAAATCAAATTGCGAATAGAATTATATACATAATAGGAGAATTCGATTATGCTTCTGAAGATGAATTAATATCGCACTCAAGCAAATTAATCAATAGTGCTGACGATGAACTTCTCAAATCATTATTACTAGCAGGAGTAGATTTTCGCATAAGTGTGAAAATTGATGAGAGTACAGATGTTACTGGAACAGAAGCAGATATTGGAGGCATAATATTTGATTATGCTAAGACTCTCGGCATAGATGTAAAAGTTAATCTAAAAAATCCTGTACTTAACATTTATATTTATTTATACAACGGACACGCATACATCGGCATTGATTTATCCGACGATATTAGCAAGCGTGATTATAAAATTTTTAATAACGCAGTCTCATTAAAAGGTCCTACTGCATTCGGCTTATTGATGCTTGCAGGATACAAACCGACTGATGTGTACTTGAATCCTTGCTGTTATTCTGGAACTATAGAAATAGAAGCAGCGCTGTACGCCTCACAATTATCACATAGAGTATATAATAAAACATTCCCGTTCACAAGATTCCCTGTAAATGCTGATTATGATTGGGATAAATTCTTTGCAAAGATAGATGCTGAACAAATACTTGTTGATAAAAATGACGAGAAATTCTCAATTACTGGTTCAGACAAATTACTTAGCAGTATTAACGCTGCAACAAAGAATGCAAAAATTGCTGGTGTAGAATCAATAATACGTTTCCGTAGAATAGATTTTGATTGGATGGATATAAAATTTGATGAAAAAGCTGTAGATAAGATTATAACATTCATTCCTGGCAGTAGCAAGCACGATAAACACATAGTTAAGGATTTCAAACAAATATTCTATCAAGCAGAATACATCCTAAAAAAGAACGGCAAGCTTGTTATAATGTGTCTTTCAAAAGATTTATTAGTACAAACATCCGCAGAATATTTCGACGTAGATCAAGAAATTATGGTACACTCTGGCGGTCAGATGATGTATGTGTTATTTTTCAAGAAGAAACCTAAAAGCGAAATTAAAGATAACTCAAAAGGTGATTAATATGCCAAAAGAAACTCCATCATGTGAATTATGCGGTAGAAAACCATCAGTATACAATTGTGAAGTTGAAGGCACATTAATGAAAGTGTGTCAAGATTGTTCCAAATATGGTGGTGTAAAAGGGAAGAGCAACGTCAAAATAGTCGTACAAGATTCTAAAAAGCCAGTTTCTAATGATCCTGAATACTTATTTGTTCAAAATTATGGTGCGCTTGTTAAGAATGCTCGTGAAAAACAAGGGTTAAATCAGGAAGATTTTGCTAAGAAAATTAATGAGCACAAATCCTTGATTCATCAAGTAGAATCAGAACACATAAAACCGAGTATTTTGTTTGCTAGAAAATTAGAAAGAGCCTTGCACATAAAGATTGTTGAAGAAGTTAAATCCGAGAAATATCAAGCAGGCGAAACTGACAAACACTTAAGTTCTACAGGCAGAATCACTTCAAAACCTAAAAGTGAAGGACTAACATTAGGGGATATGATACATTTTAAGAAAAAATAAAGAAAATAGAAATTTATCCCTTATTTCTCAATTTACTTATTATAAATTTCTTATCCTGTATTCCACAGAATTTCTCTTCGTTAACTACGATGCAAGGATATTGTGTTATACCATAATAATCCATTAATATTTGAGTATTTTGAAGCTCTAAATCTCCATCAAATGAGAATATTGAGACATTTCCTTCTAATTCCAGCTTTATATCCGTCAATATGTATGATTGGTCATCACACTTCTTACAATCAGCAGAGTTTTGATAGAAGAATGATATTATGTCTTGGTTCAAATCACAATCTTTTCTAACCTTAGTAAGGAACATTAGATATAATACTTCATTTTCATTGAATTTTTTCTTTTGTTCTAAGTAGAATGGGTCTTTTTGGAATTCTTCTGTAGCCACTCTATATGTCTCTAGCTTTGAACCTAGTGTCCATAAAGACTTATCCCACTCTTCTAATTTCTTACTAAAGGCCACACAAGCCATTTTATCGCCATATACATCTGTCATCAGAGCATATACTTGAAGTTCGTTTAAATCATTAATAATCTGCATTTGTTCATTTACATAAGTCTTTCTACTATCATCTAGATATTTTCCTAACAATAATACCGCTGAGAATAGCAATACTGTAATAAGGAATGATATAACAAATATTCTTTTTTTTAACGCCATTTGATTTTCCTCCCCCTAATTACTGCAGCTATTGCAATAATCCAAAATAATTGATATAAGAAGAATAACAGCATAAATCCAATAGCTCCTGTCTTTTTTCTACGCATATCTGTGCGTGAAACTGTGAGACCGATGATTAGTGTAGCTAATGTGAATAGTATTGCAATCCAACCTAATATTGCTATGCCGCTAAAACTTAGCACATCAAATTGATAATGTCTGAGCCATTCCATTAATGGTATGCCTGTATAACTATAATATCCTATGTTGTTAACTATTCTTTTTCCGGCTAAGAATAATGATATACCAAATAATGTTAATCCTAAGAATATTAGCATATAATTTAGAAATATAACATATCCGAATATTCCATATTTGCTGTTTAGAAGCATGCTTCTGTGTTTTTTTACTGTTAGTATTGCTCCACTGTACCATCTCTTACGTTGTACACATACCTGTCTGAATGTTGGTGGAAGAATTGTATATACTTTTGCATCCATACAATTTTCTATTTTATAATGCTTCTTTTGAAGTCTGTAAGCTATCTCTAAATCTTCAGTAATATTGCCTGGATCGAAACCTTTAATTTCATCCAAAACGGTTTTTCTATATACTGAAAATGGTCCTGGTGTGACAAATACTGCATCCATAAATGAGAATACTTTCAAGTAAAGTGATAATCCAATAACATATTCTAATTCGAATATTTTGTGGAGTAATGTTTTAGGTTTTTTTACTAATACTGAAACTGTAACTGCACCGACTTTTTTATCGTGGAAGTAAGGTAGAACTTTTTGAAACATACCCGGTTCTACTATAGAATCTGCATCCATTGTAGCTATAAACTCTCCAGTACTCTCTGCTATTCCGTCATTTAGACTTGCTGCCTTTCCCTTGTTATTCTGTCTATCGATAAATTTGAATCTCTTATCTCCTTTAATACAGGCATTAACGACAGCGCTAGTTTTGTCTTTACTTCCATCATTTATTACTATAATTTCTATATTATCGTATTTTATTTTTCTTAAAGAATCAATTGTATACTTTATTTTATGTTCTTCATTATATGCTGGAACTAATACTGTGACTCTAGGATTAGTTTTGAATTTCCATTCTTTTTTTTCGTGAAGCCTCTTTTTGTCTGTAAGCATAACTAATGTAAGTGTAACTACATAGAACGTGGCTATAAACCATACTCCATATACTAATGCATTGTATACAACATTCATGCTTTTTGCACTCCTAAAGTCTTTATATAGGTATTGATTATTTCTTGATTTTTATGTCTTATGGATAATTGCTCTTTATTATCTATTAATTATGTTAATTTCAAATCATCATCTGATCCAATATACATCCATACTTCTGCATGTTCATTCTTATATATGCTCACGAATTTATTGCTCGTTTCTATTAAGAATAACAATCCTTCTTTTTCTTTTAAGTATGGTTCAAAGCTTCTATCTATAATTATGTATCTAATATTATATTCTTTTAGTATTTTTTCAGTACGTTCTAGATTTCTAGAACTTGCCATAATTTCTAGATCATCGTATCTCTTTAAATTATAAGATTTTGTCGAATCATCCAAAAAGACCATCCTTTCAGTATAGTACTCTATCATATAACCGTTTGTAGGACTGCACAATATTGCTTCAGTAGATAAGGATTGTTCTTTGACGAATATTAATGCATCAATGTATCCTGGAGTAGGTTCTGATTGAATTATTTTTGTAGTATAAACTAGTGTTGAGAAGAATATACTGCATATAATCAGTAAGATTGTGGTTTTTTTAATTATGGCTATAGACCATTTACGTTTATTCAAATACATGAATGCGAATCCGGCATAAACCATTATAATGAAATTTATGTATATACGCATAGTGTCGTTGAATAATGCTAATACAAAAAATACTAACAATAGTATGTGTGTTACTAGTGTGTGTAATCCGTCTTCCCATAATAATATTAGTCCTATTATTGTTAAGATAATTATAGAGAACGACACTCCTATATTTGCTCCTATGTCTATTAGTATGTTGTGTACGGTAAATTTGAATATGTGAGTGATTTTGTATCCGTATAACCAATTTAGTATTAAACTCATAATCACTGCAACAAACAACACAATAAGTATTATTTTAGCACTTGCATGACGTTTTTGACTGCCGAATAAGTATGTTGATAATAATGCTACTGTGACTACTCCACTGAATGGATCTATGAATGGAATTATTGCAAACGCTACACTACTAAACATTATTTTATCATGCATCAAAAGATACAATCCGAGTATGTTCAGGAATATTATGAATGAGTATATCTTGAAATTTGTGAATGCATACAAAAATATTGGACTAACAATCATCAAGATTATTATTGCTATAATTGTTTTTTCAGATATATTCTGCTTATGTAATACTAGATATGTTAATACTACTGTTGCCAATCCTAATATTATTGGTATGATGTTAAATAATATTTGACGTGCTGTATCGTTTAGCCTTACAAGGTTTAATATGTTTAATGGTATGTTGTGTCCTTGCAATGAATCGTATTTAACGTCGCCTTGACTGTACACTCTCATATTGTTATATGCTTCGCTGTTTATCATATTATCATTATGATTCAATAATCTTATTGTAGCTGGAGCTAGAAGCAATATTCCTGCTAGGAGTACAAGCAATATAAGGTATTTTTTTTCGTTAATCATTTTATGTTCTTTTTTGTCAATTTTTTCTTTACAACTACTCTATTTTACAATCTGTTCTATATAGATAAGTTCCTTCACGCATATATTCTACTCTGAAGCACTTGTTGTTTTTTAGATAAGTTAAATTTGTAACTCCGTAATTCTCCATAGTCTTAGGGGTTACAAATAAATATTTTGAATTATATTTATTTAATATTCCTATGGATTTTGTTTCAAATGTTGTAGTATACATCTCGTTTATGTCGTTTAATCTTTGATCTATTCTAGGTGTTAATAAGAAATTTGTATCCATAACATTCTTACGTTTCGCATAATACGCCACCATATTTCCTTCATCTAATCCCGCCATTATTACTGCATTTGGTGGAATATTTTCTGATGCCCATTTTAGTGTCTCAACATCGCCCACGCTAGGCGTGCTTAATGGCCCTAATTTAGGACTATGAACTACTGAAATTATAGCAGGAATAACTGTAATCAAGAAAACTATTATGACTGCAGCATACAGCAGTTTATCGTGTCTATGTATCTTGCTTTTTTCTATGAAACTATCAAGTCTTTTAAGAGTGTATGCTGTAAGTATAACTAAAGCTATGCTCAAGAATAGTAATCCGTTTATTAAATCTAATAATTTGAACCACAATAATATGAATGCACTTAATCCTAAAGACACTATAATCATTACTTCTTTGCTTCGCTCTAGATGGAATGCTGCATAAAATGCGTATACGCCTAATACTATTGGAACTATGCTTATGGCTCCTAACACTTGTATAAATCCTACATTACTAAAGAATCCTGACAATAATTGAACAGGGATGTTTTGCCATATAACAAATAATCCATGTGCTAGAAACGCATTTTTATATATTAACAAGTTTACCCAAAATACAAGGAATGTAAAGAATAATATTATTTCTAATTCTTTCATCTCCACGGCAAAATTTTCAAGTTTTAACAATAATAAGTATAGAAGCAATCCTATTACCAATACAAATGCCATTGGCGTTGTGAGTACAAGCATGAACATTAATATTAATGCATAGTCTACATATTTTCTTTCATTTAACTTTAACATACAATATATTATGGTAAACATTAATAACATTGCTAAATAGTTCACGCTAACACGATTTATGTCAATAAAATATATCGGTATAAATCCCGACATGAACGAGGTCATTAAAGATATTTTATAACTCTTAGTAATCTTAAATGCTAAATAATAGACTATGAATATTAGTAGTGCGGCTATTATGTTTGGAATAAGTTTTCCAGCTACTTCTATAGGCATGATTAAACTGAACGCTGCTAGAATGTATTGATCCAGTGGAGCAAATAGTTGTGTTTTTCCGCCATAACTTAGAGGATCCTTGTATAAGGGTGTTCCTGTTTCTCTTATCTGTTCAACCTGTCTTAGATTAAAATATGCGTCATGATTAAATAGCGGTGTTTGAAATGCTATGAATAATCTTATAGCTAAAACTAGGACAAATATTGCCATAAGCCATAGTATTGGCTTTTCTTTCGCATTCTTAAAATTCTCTAATTTCATGCTCGATAAGCATAGTCGATATAGGTTTAAAAAGGTTGCTTTATAGTACTGATAAAAGAAGTTTACGAGTTCTAATTTCTTACTCTCGCTTTATGCCAGAATTCTTTATCCATAAGCCATTCTCCAAATTTGTAAACGCCGTACGTTATGAAAAATGCGCTAAATACGTCAATACTATAATGTATGTGCATTAGCAACACAGTTGCTGACAGTATTACGGTTAGTATTAAGAATATTTTTCCTATCAATTCCTTTCTAAATATTAAAAATGCCATGAATGGCATTGCAGCGTGTCCTGAAAAGAATAAATCGTTTCTAAAATTGAATAATTCATATATTCCTGGAGCATTTCCTCCCAATAATGCTTCTGGAGGAGCGCCTAAATGCGTTAATGTTATGAACATACTTCTAGTTAATACGAGCAGACTAAATAGTAATGCTACTTTATGAAATTCTTTTACTCTAAAAACTATGCTATATACTGTGAGTAGCACAAGCAATGTCACAAAACTATATGAGAACAGAATATTTAGGTTTATTGCGGGGATATTATCTAATATTAAATCAGGAACCGCAACTACATGTATTCTATCAACATACGTTGATGCAAAAATACTCATTATAGCAGAAAGTATCAGACACGCAATCGATATTAGTATAAGGTATTTATATTCAGAAATTTCTACTTTCCAATCTTTAAACCAATTTTGTAACATGGTTCTATGTTTTAATACCGACATAGGCTGTGTAATCAAACGTGGTTATAAAAATTTTATGATAATCACCTTTAAAAATCCCTTAGCCTTACCGGTATCATGAAGGTATCATCAGGTGTGGATTTCATCGACGTATTGTTAGATGGAGGATATGAGGATGATGTT
>JANNSE010000035.1:0-9368 GCA_031402215.1 Candidatus Woesearchaeota archaeon
AAAACCAATGGAAAACAATAGACAACAAAATATACACACCAGAAGCACTAACAAAAATAATAGAAATAGGAATAAACGGAAACATGAACATAAGCAATATAGCAAGAAACTACGAAAACCTATGGAAAACAATAGACAACAAAATATACACACCAGAAGCACTAACAAAAATAATAGAAATAGGACTAACAAAAAACCTAAAGATAACAGACATAACAAAAATATACGAAAACCAATGGAAAACAATAGACAACAAAATATACACACCAGAAGCACTAACAAAAATAATAGAAATAGGAATAAACGGAAACATGAACATAAGCAATATAGCAAGAAACTACGAAAACACGTGGAATCAATTATACAAATAATCTATCTTACAGGCCCATTACTAATTTTCTCGACGCCAAGAACTCCCTGAAGTGTTCGCAACTCTTTATCATTATGTAAAACTTTTCTATCTTTAACAACTATTTTCACAGTAGAAAATTCTTTAATAGTAATTCTAGGAAGATCTTTAATATGAGATAATTTTGCTTCACCCATTGAATCTATATATACATAATCACCTGGCTCGCCATGTGTAGTAATCAATCCAACAACACCATTCTCCTCAGAAGCCAACAACATTCCTTGACTCTCCACACCTCGAAGATTAGCAGGCTCTAAATTTGTCACAACAATAATTTTTTTACCGAGCAATTCTTCAGCAGTATAATGTTGAACTATTCCAGAAACGATTGTTCTATATTCATCTCCAAAGTCTAATTTTTCAACATACAATTTTTCAGCATTAGGATGTCTTTCTACACCAACAATCTTAGCAACTCTTAATTGTATATTATCAAAAGTTATAGACTCTTTATTCTCTTCGATCTTTTCGACTTTCTTTCTCTTTCCAGAGAACCGTGCTCTGAATTCTTGTATTTCAGTCTCTTCAATTTTCTTAAACAATAATTGTGCATTACTGATTTTATGTCCTGGATGTAATGTTAATTTGCCTAAATCATGCCAATCTAATTTTGGAATATTCAATTGATCTTGAACAGACTTAGCAGCCAAAGGCATATACGGATACATCAATATCGCTAAATCTTTTACAATATTAGCTAATACAGATAATGTAGTAGCGTTTCTATTCACATCTGGATTCTTCCAAGGCTCATTATCTTGTAAGTATTGGTTTCCAAGTCTAGAAATGTGCATTATTTCTTTTAATGCTTCTTTAATGTCAATTGTTTCGACAAGAGTTTCAATCTTCTTAACTCTAACGCGTATCTCCTCTAACAACGCTTGATCCTTCTCATCAAGTATAGCTTCAGGTATCACACTATCATAATTTCTATTCAAAAATACCACAGTTCTATTAACTAAATTTCCGAAGTTTCCAACTATCTCTGCATTATTTTTTACTTGGAAATCTTTCCAACTAAATTCTGTATCTGTCTTTTCAGGTCTATTAACCATTAAATAATATCTGAATACATCTGCAGGAATTCCAGTACTCTTCGCATCATCACCAAATACCCCAATATTTCTACTCTTAGAAAATTGTCCATTTTCATAATTCAAGAATTCATTTACACTAATCTCTTTCATTAATGTATACGAGTCGTGCGCACCTATGCAAAATGCCGGGAATAATATAGTATGGAATGGAATATTATCTTTACCCATGAATTGTACTAACTTAACGTTTTTATCGTCGTGCCACCAATCTTTCCAATCTTCACGATTTTCCTTAGTTATACCAATATAACCTATTGGAGCATCAAACCAACTATAGAATACTTTATCATGATATTCTTCTAATGGAACGTGTATTCCCCACTTTAAATCTCGAGTAATACATCTTTGTCTTAATCCATCTCTTAACCATGCTTGAGTCATCGTTCTTGCATTATCAGACCAAGCAACTTGCACTGAATCCATCCATGCTTTAAGTTTTGGCTCTATTTTTGGTAAATCCATAAACAAATGTTTTGTTTCCTTAACGATAGGCGTACCTTTGCAAACTTTACATTTTGGATTAATTAATTCAGTAGCATTAAGTAAATTTCCACAATTCTCACACTGATCTCCTCTAGCATCAGCATAATGACATTTAGGACACTCACCCTCAACAAATCTGTCTGCTAAAAATCTTTTATCAGTCTCACAATATAATTGTTCAAGAGTATCTGCAACAATATAACCATGTTCATGCAATTTTTTGAATATATCTACAGTCACTTCAGCATTATCTTTACTTGAAGTTCTCCCATAACAATCAAATTCACAATTAAACCACTTGTATATTTCAGTATGTAATGCATAATATTTATCACATAATTGTCTTGGACTTAATCCTTCTTCTAATGCTTTTGTTTCTGCAGTTGTTCCATGCTCGTCAGTTCCTAGTACAGAAATAACATCTTTATGCATTAATCTTAAGAATCGAGTATATACATCAGCACTTATAACACAAACTAAATTACCTAAATGCGGTACGTTGTTTACGTAAGGTAGTGCACTTGTTACAAGTATTTTTTTATAAGCATCCATGAATTATTGAAAAAGACGGGAATTTATAAAGTTTAATGAAAAATAGAATAAGAAAATAAAAAGAGAAATTTACTCATCATCCAAGTCTTCTAGAGGTACTGCTTTGCCCTTTTTGTCTTTCTTTTTGATTTCTTTCATCTTCTTTGTGACGTCAATTGGACTAGCACACTTCTCACAAGGGAATCTTAATGTTAATACTCCCTCAACTTTCTTTCTCTTGAACGGTAATATTATTCCGCCATGAAATTCACAGTTGTAACAAGTATAATCAACGTTCGCAATCAATGTATCTTCATATGCTTGTTTTTCTACAGTATATTTACAAGCAGGGCATACATATTCTAATGCTCTGATTTTTGCTTTTCCATCGACAACAGGTTTTCCCATGAATGCTTTTTTACATTTTGGACATTGTTGTCTAAATACCCAGCATCTTGCTGTCCCATTAAATTTCGGACCGATATTTCTATTAGTAAAATAAACACATTCTTCCATTGATTTTGCTTCTACAAGTTTTACCATTTTATCCTCCTACAATAAATCCTCTAACTCCCGAATATATAAAGTCTACAGCCAATGCTGCAAGTAACAATCCAAGGACTTTTGAAAATATCTCTATGATTTCTTTTCCTAATCTTTTTTCTATTTTATCTGCAAATTTCAATACTATGAATGATAATATTAATACTAACGCTGCAGCAATTGCTGGAATTAATAATCCGTAGCTCTCAGATAAAATGATTATAGTCGTTAATGCTCCAGGCCCAGACAACATTGGCGTACCAAGTAAAATTGCTGCGCTAGAAATCTTTTCATGATGACCACCGAATTCTATTCCTAGAACAGTAGTTATACCCATTATCAATAATATTATTCCGCCACCAATCATAAATCCATTAAGACTAATATTTAGTACATCTAGTAAAAATAACCCTGTGAATAAAAATACAAATAATAATGCTGCAGCGACTAATATTGCAGTCCATATTGCCTTATTTTTTTCTTTTTCAGTAGCATTCTTGAACTGACCTATAAAGAATACTGCACTTACAAATGGATCTATAATTATTAATAGCGTTATGAATGATTTTAAAATTTCAGGTAACATATAAACTCTCCTCGAAAATGTATTTTGATGGTAATCTAGGAATTTATTAAGTTTACTGATTGACCGTAAACATTCCGGAAATTCTTACGCTAAGCTTATAAAAAATCCTCCCTTAATTAATGAGGATGATTTTTTATGAAACGCTTAACTCCAGAATTCGCAGAAATAATCGGATTATTATGTGCTGAAGGATGTCACATATATAGGTATGAAGATTTTATGGAATTAGATAGAGAGCACATACGTTTTCATTACAATCACAAATCCGAAAGGATAGAATTTTATAACAAAGATATGAAGTTATTACTACATCTTAAAGAACTATTAGATAAAGAATTCGGCTATCGCCCAAATATAACTAAACACGGAAAAATAAATATTTGCAGAAAGGACATTATCAAAGAAATAATTACACAAACAGAATTAGGACATTTAAAATGGAAAGTACCAGAATCTATAATGACAGGCGATGATGACTTTAAAGTAAGTTTTCTTCGCGGATACTTCGATGGAGATGGAACCATTAGTAACAGAGTTAGGATATTCTCTACAAACAAAGAAGGATTACTACAGGTCTCAAAAATTGTGGAAGAACTCCACATAAAACACACATTTCCGAAACCAATAATTAAGGAGAACAGAAAACCATTGTACTATATTCAAATTAGTGAGAAGGAAAAAGAAAGATTTTTAAACATTATAAAACCCTCCTCTAAAATAAGACCTACTATTGCGAGGGTAGCAAAGCCTGGTCAAATGCGCAAGACTTAAGATCTTGTCACTTAGTGTGTTCGAGGGTTCGAATCCCTTCCCTCGCATTTTTTTCATTCTAGCCGCAAATTGTCCGGAAATATCATAGCAAGACATAAATAGAATATCATATTCATAGTGTTATGGAATTAGATCAAATAATCTTTACCGCAAGTTATGATCCTAAAGTATTACTAGAAATACATCAGCTATATAACAAACACCTTAATAATGCTTTAGAAATTACCAATCGAAATTATTTTGAATTAATAAAAATTATAAAGGCGGACGAGTATAAAGACGACATGAACCTAAAAGGAATTGTTGATGACCTTCTAAAAGTATATGATGATGCTAAAGATGTTTGGACATTTGTTAAAGCAAAATCATATTATATAGATGGAGAAAAATATAGGGGAATGGGTGAAGATCACACATACAAATATCTAAAGAGAAAATGTGTTGAAAAATTCGAGAAAATCCGAGATCCTGAACTAATTCAAAAATTTAAAGAAGAAATGGGTTCCTATCTTCCAAAGAAGTATCAATAATATATATTCTAATAAATACTACTATAGAATAGTTAAAGTTTAGTTAAATTTATAAATAGGTTTATCGTGATAAAACTATGCCTAAAACACTAAATCCGAACGAATTTATAATCTTACAACATAGAGAGCTAAATAATAAGGCTCCAAACTTAGATAGATTAGCAGATTACGTACATTCTTTAGGAAAATATACTAACGGTAGAACACCACTATTAACAATAGAGGGAGATTTAATAGGACATCAAGGACAATTATATTTTGCACATTTCAACGTTTTCACAAAATTCAGTGTAGAAAAGTTTAACGAACTTAGAAATGAAGGACTAGCAGCAAATGTAGAAGAAACACTTGATTACATTGCTAATCATCGTCCCGAAACCATACTAAATGTAGAATTAAAACAAGTAAACAATTCAGACGTGAAATTGTTTGTTAAAATGCTTCGAGAAAGAAACTTAGATAATTACTTATACGATAGCTTTAATGGAAAATTATTAGATATAGCACGAGAAGAAGATCCTAACGCAATAATAAGTCATCATGCGCTAGGATATTGGTCAGATAAAGTAAAATTAGCAGGTAAAGAAACAGTAGTAAAACCAACAATATACACTATACCACATCCTTCAACATTCGGAGATCCAAAAATGCCAATGATTTATGGAATGGTAAACTCCGAGGAGAAATTTGCTAAAACAGCAGATAAAGAAAACGTGTATGGTGCATCAGCAAGATTTGAAGATTCTAGCGTTTGGAAAATAATAGCTAAATCGTTTAAACACTAATTTTTGAGAAACATTTAAAAAAGCTCGATTAATTCTTACACTACGCCTCCATAGCATAGTAGCTATTGCGTCTGCCTAGTATCAAAAACTGCAGTTTTTGGAACATCCAAAATTGCATTTTGCATGTAAGCAGAAGGTCCCGAGTGCAATTCTCGGTGGAGGCTTATTTAAATTCTAATAACATTTTTAATCATAGAACAATTTCTTAAATTATGGATAAAATAATCGTCAATGAAAAGACATTCATTCTAAGACCTGCGATAGATTCTGATTTCACATTCATTCTTAATCTACTCAAAGAAAACATGCTTGCTTCATTCGAAAAACATTGGGGCGAATGGAATGAAAGTTCATTCGAAAAGACTCATCGTAAGGAAAACATAAGAATCATAGAATACGAAAATTCGAGCATAGGATATATAGATTTCAAATTCAAAATTGATTGTGGATATGTTAATGACATTCAATTGCAAGAAAAATTTAGAGGAAAAGGTCTAGGAACATATATCATGAAAATGTTAGAACAAGAAACATTAAACAAAAAAGTAAATAGAATCTGTCTGAAAGTGTTCAAAGACAATAAAGTAGTCAAACTCTATGAAAGACTAGGATACAAATCCATCTTTGAAGATGAAAGTTCGATGATTATGGAAAAAAAGTTATCCATATAATCGTCTAAATTCTTGCGCTTGCTCTAGTATGGATTTATACATTACGAGTTTTACATCAACTATCTCTCCAGATTTATTTTCTACAATTTCTGGATGATACATTACGTATGCTTGACCGCTTGGAAGTCTAATATTTTTTGATCTTTTTACAATTTCATCTCGCAATTTTAAATCGAAATACATCCCATATTTCTCGATTAATGCTCTACCTGCTTTGTAATCTCCT
Source organism: Candidatus Woesearchaeota archaeon (assembly GCA_031402215.1). Classification (GTDB taxonomy): domain Archaea; phylum Nanobdellota; class Nanobdellia; order Woesearchaeales; family UBA9642; genus UBA9642. The sequence continues at coordinate 6,636 of JANNSE010000035.1, forward strand.
TCAGCTTTTACACGCATTACTTCAGCGAGTAATTGTCCAACGTGTTTTCTCATTAAGGCATAATCTACGATCTTAGGATATGTTTTTCCATTCTTTGTATAGAATGCACATGAACCTTTTTCTAACAAATACTTAACAATTAGACTTGTTGCACGCTCGTGATCTTCATGTATCATATCTTCATTTCCATATCTACGTAATTGTGTAAGATATGCTAATACATAACTTAAGTACGCTCCTTTCGCATCATCTTTTGTGAATAATTTATCACTAATTAATTTTTCATCCCAAACATGATACAAGGCACATAATTCTGCACGAGCTTCTTCAAGTGAAGAATAATACTCTAATAAATAATCTCTAGGATCGCCTTTTAATTTCGGATTAACTGAGCCAGAACCATGACCAACAATTTCATGCAACGTTACAAGTACAGGTCCTCGTGCGTTAAATGATTTTTGCATTAATAATTTATCTTCAGCGCGTTCTAAAAATTCATTTCTAGTTAATTCGGCAAACACCATTCTTCCTGCATAAGTAGTATTAGAGATATAGAAATTTTTTGAATTATATTTTTCTCTAATCCATTGTGCATTTGGTAGATTTACACCAGCAAAACATACAGGTCCTGCTTGACCAGTAGCTATCACTTGCATAACAGCGTTTGCTACTGGAATATTTTTCCACTTCTTTTTATATTTATCAATCCACGGGGCATTGTCCTCTAAATGTTGAGCATTATTCGCTATTGAACGCACAATTTTACTTGCTTCTTCATCTTTAAAGAAAACTACGCCCTCGTACATTCCTTTAAATCCGCGTGCATCTAAATATTGTTCTATAAATCCTAATATAGTATCAACTTGCGGATCAGAATGCAACCAGTCAATATTATAATCATCAAAAAGTTTAGGATTACCTGTTTCGAAAAATTTTATTAATAAATCTAAAATATTTTTGTACGTAGCATCAGAATATTCTTTAGCTTGTTTTAAGTGAGTCACAATATTCTTCAACTCGCTAGCATATACTCCTTCGGGAGTTTTCGAGTCTCCGCATCTCCAAACTTTCTCAACTAGTTTATTATTCTCTTTAACAACAGTACTGTTTAGAGGATATTTGTCTTTGAAAGTTGTTAAATCTTTCAAAGTAACATTCCGGTATAGACCGTTTTTACTTTCTGTTATTATGTCTCCGTTTTTTGGATTCTTCTGTGTTAACATTATGTCATATGTTGCATCAAAAATTACTCTCTGAAGTTCTATTGTTAACGCGTGTGAGAATCCTCTCGTAGAAGCAGAAGTTACAACATCATTCAATTCTTTTATCGTGAATGTCGGAATAAATTTGGCTGTTGAACGCGCATCGTGATTACCGTGACTTATGACGATATTTTTTGCATATAATAAAATTTTATCGTAAACGTCTGCTCGAATATATTTTTTATAAGATATCAGGTCTAAGAAAAAATCCCGTAGCATGAGACCATATCTATAGTTCTGCTCGTATGCTATTCTGTCTCCAGCAACACTAGCATGCCATAAATAATATGTTAATAATTTATCCTTTAATGATAATTTCTCAAAACCCCATATTGGTAGTTCAATTACAGCATATTCTCCGACGTATTCTAGAATCTTTATTTTAGTATTTAATTTAGTGTTAGTGCTCATAAGAAAAACCATCACTCTAGAGTTTAAAAAATTTGTTAATTTGTATTATTGTTCTCAACAAATCAGGATAGGGCGATATTAATCCCGCAAAATATATAAACACCTATCCTCAAAAGAGATTATGCTAAATGAAAAATCATATTTGACTGATTCTATTGAAGAGATAAAGAAGAGGCTAGAGAATATTGAGAATACTGTTAATAGAATCGAAGCATTAGAAAAAGCAGAAATTGAATACATTAATGCAGTTAAAGAAATGGAGAACGAAGAGTTAAAAGGATTAGGAAACATTGCCTCAATGGAAAATAGTGAGTTAAAAAAGATGGATAGATTTAAGTCATTAAAATACAATGATGTTATGATGTGGAAAAATGCCATATGGGAAAATTGCCAGCATAAAGTGATGATTGAGTCAAAAACAATGGTGTTGTTTAATTGTGATGTAACAAAGAAAGTTTGTGCTTTCGGCGTTTGTCCTAGAAATGTTGTTGGCGAAGACGCGTAGATAAGTAAACTTTAAATAGAATTCTATATATTGAAGAGTCATGGATGATAAACGTAACGTTTTACTGCTTGTAATAATGTTAATAGTTTTCTCAATAATATTCTTTATATCATTGGCAGGGTTACAAAGACAACAAGTATTATTCGGTCTAGGAATTCCTCCAATGTTTGAAAATTGGCTGATAATGTTCTTATCAATAGGAAGCATCATACGCATAGTTTGGGAACTGTATAAGAAATAACTTTAAATAGGACAATCATTCTAGGACAATATGAGTTACGATTATAAGCAAGTAATACTTGTAAGAAACGATTTGAAGCTTCCTAAAGGCAAACTAGCCGTCCAAGTAGCACACGCTTCTGTAGAAGCAGTTTTACGATCTAGTAAAGAATCTGTTAAAGCATGGCGCAACGAGGGAATGAAAAAAGTTGTGCTAGAAATCGTGGATCTTAAGGAGCTATACAAGTACAAACAACTAGCTGAAGATAGCGGTTTAACCACTGCTGTAATCACTGATGCAGGACTTACGACTGTTGCTCCAGGCACAACTACATG
>JANNSE010000036.1:0-33579 GCA_031402215.1 Candidatus Woesearchaeota archaeon
GAGTCTCAAGAAGCAGTGTTTAAAAGAAATCCAAATGATAACACAGCAAATACTAGTTTCGAAAATAACTTCGATTATGAAGGTATAACCACCGAATCACATATAAAATATGTACAAGAAGTTAGAGCATTAGAAACTGAATTAATCGAACCTCAAATAATAGATTACCCTAAGAGAGTAACTGAAGTATGTATAGGTTGTACCGTCAATATATTAATGAACGGACAAGAGAAACAGTATAACATATTAGGGCACGGCGAAACAAATTTGAAGAATAATCAATTAGCATATACTGCACCTCTTGCAAAAGGAATGCTAGGTAAGAAACCAGGATATGTAGGCGAAATTCAACTATGTGGCAAAAGTCAAAAAGTAGAAATACTTGCAGTTGCTCCACTTAAAGAAGAATTCAAATATAATTCTTAATCAGAATTAATTCTAAGCCTCTAATCAGTTCTTATTAAGAGAGTATAACTCGCATTTGTTAATGCTAATTCTTTACATCCTCCATTAAGTAGAGATGTAAGTATTTATTTAAATGTTTACTTTTTCCAGAAATAATTAAAATATTTTGTAAAACTATTTTTTACTTTTTCCGATTCTATAATAAATGCGAATGATTGTTCCGACCAAACTATTTGAGCAACTTTATTTCCAAAAATAACAATAACCATTGGAACATAAATTCCTTTTGGAAGTTGACAATAGTTATAATATTCTTTTTTATGTTTTAGTTGATTTTTAGGATTTAATCCTTTAAGATTGGTGCCATAGGATACTAAATCATTCATAACATGTTTCTGTTCTATTCTTCTTTTCATCCAAGTATCAAACCATAATTGCAAACCTTTAGGAACAGCAGAATATCCTTCAAAACTATTTCCTCCCATCCAATAAGATTCTTTGTATTCAAGAATTTCATTCATAAGTGTTTTTATTGACTCATTTCCTCTGAAAACTTCTGCATTGATTTCAGGTCTTGACATATTGAATAATTCTTTAATTTGTGGTATTTGTTCTCTTAAACTTGCAATTTTGGATTCTTTAGTATTTATTTCTTCGAGAATCTTATTAGGATGTGTGCATTGATATGTTCGCTTACCTTTTTCTGAAACAAATGAAACTAATCCCTTCTCAATGAGTTTATTTAAGATGTCATAGATATTTCTTCTTTCAATACCTGTCTTTTCTTGTATGTTATTTAATGAGGTTATTCCTATTTCTAAAATTGCAGAATAAACTTTAATCTCTCCATTACTTAATCCCAATACTTCAAGCTCTTTTAGTTCCATATGGTATCTTACAATACCACAAATATTTATATATTCCTAACCACTTACAAATAGTAATAGTATTAAAGGAGGATACAAATGAAAACATACAAACAACTAATATATGGTCTATGCTTAGTAACGGCAATAGGATGTAATAACGGTGTAGAGAATTATAGGATAGAAACTACAAGAGGTTCACATCATGTAAGAGTATGGAATGGAAGCCTTGGTAAAGGAATAGCATTAGAAGACAGCATTAGTGCTGTAGCAGGGCACTTTAATGGGGAAGATATAACAACTATTTATTTCCAAGGTGTCCATGCTGGTGATCAATTAGAAAAATATGCTAATCCCGATAGTTTAAGAAAAATCTATAACGAAATAGCACCAAAGTAGCTATATTTTTAGAGTTGCACTCTACGATATAAATCTGATAACCAGTCTTACTCATGAGAGTGCAAAACTTATTTTAGAAAAAGGTGCAGAATTGCACTATCAAAATCAAAGCCCCCGGCGAGAGTTGCACTCGCGACCTTTAGATTACAAGTCTAACGCAATAGCTACTATGCTACGGGGGCACAGTATAGAGAAAAGATTCAAAGTTAATTTAAAAATGTTGTTTTTATTTACTCTTAAATATCTTATATTATTCCCACTCATAGTGACAGTCTTTACAGAAATATTTGTAGGTATTATTATGAAATTCTTCGACCACATTATCGCTATCACAGAGGGGACAAATCATACTAAAATAGGGTAAAAAGAGTTTAAAAATCTTGTTCTTACAGGCCTAAAAAGAGTATATTTCCGCAAAATATATAAATACATATCGATTGCGATATATCATAAGCGATATATCTAGCCAGATATAGTATAAAAAAGATACTATGTCAGATGTGAATTGTTATCGAGTGTGAGGTTTCAAATAATATGTTGAAGAATCAACTTAAATTAATAGTTTTGAAAAAATTAGACGAGAAAAGTCTTTCAGGATATGATCTAATTAAAGAAATATATACTTCTACAGGTTCATGGAAGCCTAGCTTCGGATCAATGTATCCTTTATTAAAAGAACTCCATAATAATAAATTAGTAACTGTAAAAGTCGTCAATAGAAAGAAAGTTTATTCAATTACTACTCTAGGTAAAAAAATTTTAAAAGAGGCACTAATAGCTAGTCAGACAGTCATTGAAACTATGGCTAAAGAATTCAAGATGATGGAAAACATCTGCAGTGCTCACGAAAGAAAACATTTGGATGTAGTAATACAAAAAATCCATAGCGACAAAGCAATATTTGGAACATTTACTGACGAGATGGATCAATTTCAAAGATTGATGATGAACTTAATCACAGATAAAAAGTTAAAATCTAAAGAACAAGAAGTTAAAAAAATATTGAGCGAAACAATAAGTAAACTAAAAAGAATATAATCAATTATAATTACACATAAAGAGGAAACCATATGACAACTAGAAAACCAATCATTGAACTGAAGGATGTTTGGAAAATTTATCAAATAGGCGACGTGAAAGTTGAAGCACTAAGAGGATTAAATTGGAAAGTTTATCCTGGAGAATTTGTTGCAATTCAAGGTCCGTCCGGTTCGGGTAAAAGTACTGCTATGAATATGGTTGGTTGTTTAGACATACCATCAAAGGGACATATCTTCCTAGACGGTCAAGATATTTCTAGAATGTCAGAATCAGGATTAGCACAAATACGTGGGAAAAAAATAGGATTTATATTTCAAAAATTTAATCTAATAAATACATTAAGTGCCGCAGAAAATGTTATGTTACCATTAATGTTTTTAGATGTTCCAGAAGACGAGAGAAAGAGAATAGCAGAGAAAGTTCTTGGAATGGTGGAATTGACAAACAGAATGGAACATAAGCCAAACGAGTTGTCTGGAGGACAACAACAAAGAGTGGCTATTGCAAGAGCTCTTGCAGTCAATCCAGATATTATACTCGCAGATGAACCAACAGGAAATTTAGATAGTAAATCAGGCGCAATGGTTATGAGTTTCTTAGAAAAATTACATGAACAAGGAAAAACAATTGTAATGGTAACTCACGACGATAAACTAGCACAATATGCTGAAAGAATTGCAGTATTAAAAGATGGAGAAATCGTGGAGAATATCACGCATACTAAGAATCACGGTAAAAAATTCGAAGGAAAAGAAGACTAAACAAAGTCTAATTAAAATACAACTAAACTATAGGTGATATACATGAAGAAAAATAATATGATTTGGATTTTCGGATTATTGTTAATATTTATATTAACTCCGAGCGTACTAGGAGCAGCTAGTCTGAGTGTTAGCGTAAGTAAATACGAACCATATCCTGCAACACCAGGACAAACTGTAAAAGTATGGTTATTAGTACAAAATACAGGCGATGTGGAAGCTAAAGATATAACAATAGAGGCAGTATCTCAGTCTCCATTTTCTACATATAACCAAGAGAGTGTGCAAACAATACCTTCACTAGGAGCACAAAAAGATTATCTTGTAGATTTAAATCTAAAAGTCGATGATAATGCTGTACAGGGATATAATAATCTTAAAATAAAATACGGCGTGGGCACATCTTTGACAGAAAAAGATGTACAAATATATGTTCAAGCCAAAGATTCTACTTTAACTATTTCAAATGTTAAAATGAATCCTACAGAAATAAGCCCGGGTAGCGACGGTACATTAACAATAACTGTGAAGAATAATGCTCAATCAACAATGACTGAGCTTAGCATGAAACTACAATTACAAGCAATTGTGGGATCAACAGTTATAGACTTACCATTTGCACCAACAGATTCTGGAACAGAACGTAGAGTATATCTATTAGAACCAGGACAAAGTACTGATTTTGTATATACTCTGAGGGTTTATCCTGATGCAGTTTCAAAAGTATATAAGATACCATTTACATTAACTTATTACGATAGTTTAGGAATTGCAAAAAATAAAACTGATTACGTCGGAGCAATAGTTAACGGTGTTCCTGACATCTCAATAATTGTAGATAAAACAGATTTATCCTCACAGGTTCGAACTGGTACAATGAATTTGAAGATAATCAATAAAGGTGTTAGTGATATAAAATTCTTAAACGTAGTAATACAACCAAGTGCCGACTTTGAATTATTATCAAACTCTGAAACAATATACGTCGGTAATCTAGTATCGGACGATTATCAGACTGCAGATTATACAATCAATGTAAAATCTACAAAGGATAAAATTGTTGTTCCAGTAACCCTACAATATAGAGATTCTAATAATAAATATTATGAGAAGAGTTTCAACGTCGATTTGAACTTGATTGATAGTAGTAAACTCAATCCTAAGAAAGGAGTTGGCGGATACTCATGGATTAGTATTATCATAGTATTATTGATTGGTGGCGGAATTTGGTATTACTTCAAAAATAAAAATAAGAAGAATAAGAAAGGACAATTTTACCAATAAAATTAACCAATACATAGTATTTATTTTCTTTTTACTTTTATTATTTTAATGTATATATAATTCGATATTTTTGATAAGGTTAAAATGTTTACAGATTATTTCAAACTAGCTTGGGAAAATATTGCTCATCGTAAGCTTAGATCAATTCTTACAGTTATTGGAATAGTCATCGGAATAGCAGCAGTAGTTGCATTAATCAGTCTCGGACAAGGAGTTGAAAAAGTAATAACAGATGAATTCGCTAAAGCAGGAACCGATAAGATATATGTTCAATCAGGAAATGGATTTAATCCTAATACTAAAGGCATACAACCTCTAACAGAGCGAGATACCGATGTGGTTAAGAGAACCAAAGGTGTGGAAGAAGTCGCAGGAATGCTAATGAAAGGAGGGAGAGTAGAGTATAACAAACAAATATTTTTCTTAGGAGTATTAGGAATGCCCGTTGATGAATCTAAGAAATTACTTGAAGAATCATGGAATTTTGAATACGTTGAAGGAAGAGGATTAAAGTTAGGAGACAAGTATAAAGCATTTTTAGGTTCGGAAGTAGCAAAAGGAAAGATGATTGGTAAAAGAATTGGCGTAGGTGATAGAGTAAAAATTGAGGGTGTAGAATTTGAAATTGTTGGAGAATTAAAATCTATGGGTGATCCTGGAATAGATGGTTCTATATTTATACCAAAAGAGGTTGCTCAAGAATTGTTTAATGTTAATAAACCTACGGGACACGAAGAGTCAATAATAGTAGCTAGAACTGTAGCAGGAGAAGATCCTGCAGTAGTTGCAGAAAACATCAAAAAAGAACTACGTAGAAGTCGAGATCTAAAAGAAGGTGAAGAAGATTTCACAGTACAAACAACAGAACAATTATTAGAATCATTCAAAACAATTCTTGGCGTATTAACTGCGATAGTCATCGGAATTGCAGGCATTAGTTTATTTGTTGGTGGTGTTGGAATAATGAATACAATGTATACTGCAGTATTACAAAGAACAAATGAAATTGGAGTAATGAAAGCAATAGGTGCAAGAAATTCAGATATACTTACAATATTTTTACTAGAGTCAGGAATATTAGGATTAATAGGAGGCATCATCGGATTATTAATTGGAATGGGTTTAAGTTCCATAGTGGCATTCGTTGGTAGAACTTTCCTTGATACTAATTTATTATATGCATATTTCCCATGGTACCTCGTGCTAGGAGCATTATTATTTGCAGTAGTTGTTGGAGGATTATCCGGAATACTCCCTGCTATACAAGCTTCCAGACAAAGTCCTGTTGAGGCGTTAAGATACGAATAAACAAAATGATTACAGATTACATAAAATTGGCTATAGAAAATATTTTACATCGTAAACTTAGAGCGTGGTTAACAGTGTTAGGAATAGTTGTCGGAATAGCTGCGGTTGTAGCTCTGGTTAGTCTAGGTCAAGGTCTACAATATACTGTTGATCAACAATTCTCAAAAATTGGTGCGGATAAAATTACAATTGCTCCAAAGAGTGCCGGAAACGGTATTGAAGCAGGAAATAATATTTTAACTACGGATGATTACAATGTAGTCAGAAGAAGTCAGGGAGTAGATGAAGCTGCAGAAATTTTATCTAGAACAAGTAAAATTGAATTCAATAAAAAGAGTAAATACACGTTCACAAGAGGACTGCCTGTTGATGAAACCAGTTCAGTTTACATAGAAACAGGTGTTTATGATGCAGAATTTGGTAGAATGTTAAAGAGCGGAGATAAAAATAAAGTTGTTATTGGTCCAGAATTTGCTAAGGAAACCAACTTTGGTAAACCAGTAGTAGTTAATGATAAAATTAAAATCAATGGTAAAGAGTTCACAGTAATAGGAATATTAGAGTCAGGAAATAATCCTGGAGTGTCTCAAGTAGTGCTAATGACTTTAGATGACGCTAGAGAATTTTATGAAGCTCCAGACGAAGTTAGCATGATTATGGTTAAGGTGAGTGATGCAAGAGATTTAGATGATACAATTGAAAATATTAAGAAAGATTTACGTAGACATAGAGGAGTTAAAGAGGGTCAAGAAGATTTTACTGTTCAATCTACAAAACAATTTATAGAATCATTCCTAGTTGTATTTAATGTTGTTACAGTATTACTTGTCGGATTGGCCTCAATATCGCTTCTTGTTGGCGCTATTGGAATAGCAAACACAATGTATACTGCAGTATTAGAAAGAAAAAAAGAGATCGGAGTAATGAAAGCCATAGGAGCTAGAAATTCTCAAATATTAACCATATTCTTAATTGAATCAGCACTTATCGGGTTAATAGGAGGAATTATTGGAATGCTTTTAGGCGTAGGCATAGCAAAGATTGCTGAACAATTAATTGGCGGCTTCTTGGGCCCAGGATTCTTCCAAGTATTTTTACCATGGTGGTTACTACTTGGTGCAGTAACATTCGCATTAATTATCGGTACACTTTCAGGAATATTGCCTGCAAAGCAAGCTTCAAAGATGCATCCAGTTAACGCTTTAAGAGGATAATTCTACAAATTACAATAACATAAAAAATATATACTTAATCTATCAGTAAACATTATGAAAACTAAAAAAACAAAAAATAAATCTACTAAACTAAGCGACAAAATACCATTCTATGACAAAAAGAAATTATGGTTAGAACTTATACCTTTTATTATATTCCTACTGATGATTATTGGAGCACTATTATATTATCCTAAGATTCCTGATAAAATTCCAATACATTGGAATGCTGCAGGACAAGCCGACGGCTTTGGTGGAAAAAATTCTATATTTACCATACCAATAATGTTTTTTGCGATATTGATATTACTGTTTATATTGCCTTTAATGGAAGTATTTCGCGAAAATATGATTAATATTTACAAATACTTTTATGCGTTTAAGATTGTCTTTAGTTTATTCTTTGCAATGTTATTTGTAGCCACATTACTTCCCATAATAGGATATGATATTAATGTTTCGCGTGTCGTTATTGCAATGATTGGAGTATTGTTTATAGCATTAGGATTTATACTCCCAAAACTTAAAAGAAACTTTATGTTCGGCATAAGAACTGGTTGGACGATGAGTAACGATAGGGTTTGGAGCCAAACTCACAAGATTGGAGGAATACTGTTTGTATTAACTGGAATAATCACATTAGCATTATTGTTTGTATTAAAACTTGAAACGCTGTTTTGGACGTTCATGATATTAATCATCGGTGTTAGCTTATTCCTTGTGTTTTATTCATATTACTTATACAAGAAGTTAGTTAAGCAATAAGCACAATTAGAGCACAAAAAAATAAATTTATAAAAACAGTTATAGTATAATAATTAATATTCATAATAAAAGGTGTTATAATGAGACTCAATAGCTGGGTATGGTTAATTGCAGGCGTGATTATATCCGTAATGTCAGGATATGTATATTTGACTATTCCAAAAAACGGTCAACCAAATACTGCGATGGCATTATTCTTTTTCGTAGGAATAATATTTTTAGTAGTGGGTATTACAAAACTATTCTTTAAACGAATAGATGATCAATCAGTAATGGATTCCATAAAGACTGTGGAACAACCTCAACCAAAAATAATAACTATGCCAAATAATGTGTCAAACACAGATTCCAGACCGAATAGGGTTGATGAAACTATTGCTCAATTGATGCAACAAGAACAACGATCAACTCCACAAACTAAACCACAGGCACCCATACCTACAGGTACTTCAGCTCAGAACGCGTCTAAGGAGCATCACACAGGTCATACTAATTCATTCTCTAAATTGTATGAATACAAAGGGCCAGTACATGCACCTGCATCAGGAGCTCATGCACAACACCCTGTAACGCAACATACGCAATCATCAACACATACGCCACAACATCCTATACAAAACACGACCCAGCATAGTATAAAGTGTAAAAAGTGTGGTAATGCAAATACTGGAAGTTCGAACTATTGTCATCAATGTGGAAATAGACTCAAATAGCTCGCATTAATGAATATTAATAAAAGCAATATTTTTAAATACATTCTCTCTAGACAATAATAATGAATACTCTTGAAGCAATTAACTCTCGTCGTTCTATACGTAGATACTTAGATAGACCTGTAGAATTCGAGAAATTAACCACCATAATGGATGCTGCAATTAAAGCTCCAAGTGCAGGTAACTTACAGGATTGGAAATTTATTATAGTTACAGATAGAACATTAATTAAACAGGCAGCAGGTTATTCTATTGAACAATATTGGATACAAACTGCTCCAGCATTAATCATTGTATGTGCAGTTCCAGAAAAGCATGAAATGTATTATGGTTTAAGAGGTAAGAGATTATATAATGTTCAAGACTGTGCAGCAGCCATAGAAAATATATTATTAGCATCTACAGACTTGGGTCTAGGTAGTTGTTGGATTGGAGCTTTTGAAGAAGAAAAAATTCGTGCATTGTTTGCAATTCCTGCTGATGTCAGACCTCAAGCAATAATCAGTTTAGGATATAGTGATGAAACTCCTAAAGATCGTTTGTTAGTACCGATTGAAAATATGGTTTTCTTTAATAGATACGGTTCTAAGGTAGAGAAACTACATATTGTCTTAAGAGACTATGCTGTGGAATGGCAGAATCAAAAAGAGAATCTTGGTCATGCTACTAAGAGGCACTTCAAGAGAATTGGTGAAGAGTTCCATAGAATAAGACATAAGATTAAAGAAAAGTTGAGTAGAAAGAAGAAATAATTCTAATAGCTATAACTTTCTTTATTTGTTAAATTTTCTAGAATTAAAAATAAGAATAAAAAAATAAAAGTACTTAGAATTCTTCTGAATCCTGTGTACTATCGTAGTTTTCTTCAGTCTCTTCTGCAGCTGCTTCTTCAGTTGTTTCTGAGTCTGACTCTTCTGTTTCTGCTGGTTTGTGATGAGTAGTTGCTTCTGGTGCTGATCCTTCTTCATATGATCCAATTACTTCTGCGAATGCAACTTTTTTAGCTACTTTTTTGACTCTGATTTTAACTTTGTCCCCAACTTTTGTGCCTGGAACAAATATTACGAAACCTTGTTTCTTTGCTACGCCATCGCCTTTCTCTGCGACTGACTCAATTACGACACTTAGCTCTTCGCCTTCCTTTACTGGAACGAATCCGCTACCGCCGCCGCCTCTACTTCCGCCGCCGTATCCGCCGCCGTATCCGCCACTGCTGCCGCCTCTATCGCCGCCGCCGTAACTACCGCCTCTACTGCCGCCGCCGTATCCGCCGCCGCCACTACTGCCGCCTCTGCCGCCGCCAAAACTTCTTTTTTCTCCTCTGTCTCGTCCATATTCCATTTTTTTTACACCTTACATTATTTTTGGTTTTGGAGTTTAGTCTTATGTTTAGAACAAGATAACAATCCCTAAATAAAATCTAGAATTTGTAAACTTTGATCTAACATACATTAACTCCTGTATAGCTTGTAAATGCACTACTTTTTATAAAGTTTATGAAGAAATCGTATGGGGTGTGATAAGTAGGATATTTTTAGTAAAGCATTTAATATAAAAGTATTTCTAGACCGAGATGATGATAAAAAACTATGTTGGAACCATAGATGAATTAGCATTCGCTATAGGAAATACACATTATGATATTACATCAATAATTCTAAACAAAATTGCAGATAATATCACAAAGAGAGCATATGAGACCAATTCTTCAAAACTTGTAGATATATCGAACTGTATTTACGAGGCAAAACACCATATAGATAATGCTTGGCAGGACATATGCAAAAAGAGAATGACCGGAGAATGTTCAAAACATCCAAGAGAAGTTTTAGGATACAAAGGAACTATTGATGAATTAGCTCAAGATATAACAAATACTTCTGAGGAAGATCTAGTAAAATTCTTAGATAAATTAGGCAACGATTTACTTAGGCAGTCAAATGCAGATCGAGAAAGAGGAAGAAAGAAGTTATCAACAGAACTATATAATGCTGCAAACTGTTTGTACAAAGTAAGGATGGAACTGTAAACATCCACAATTCCACAAAATATATAAATAAGTTAGTTCTACCCCTACTGTGTTGAGCTTAAATCAACTACAAGCACAAGATTTTGAAAAATTTAAGGGTGGTCAATATTAAAGGTGAAAAACATTCAAAGAAAACTGATGAAAAGATAGAAGAATCTAACGATTCTGGTAAAGAGAACCTCGAATCTAAAGAATCAAAAAGACACTCAGAAGGCAACCTAAGAGACATTCAAATCGATGAGTTAACAAATACGCTAAAGCGTTTACAAGCAGAATTCGAGAATTACAAGAAACGCGCAGATAAGGAGAACGTTAACACAATTAAGAACGCAAATTCTGGACTGATAGCAGAAATACTACCTGTGTTAGATAGCTTTGAATTAGCGTTAAAAGATAATCAGTGTGGAAATGAAGAAATTGCAAAATACAGAAAAGGAATAGAACTGATATATACTCAATTGTATTCAATACTTCAAGATCAAGGATTAAGAATAATAGATACAAAAAATCAGAAATTCGATCCATTCAAACATGAAGTATTAATGGTCAAAGAATGTGATGAACCAGAAGATAAAATAATTCAGGAATTCCAGAAAGGATACATGTTAAACGAAAACATAATCAGACATTCAAAAGTCATGATCGCAAAGCATGTTGAGGATAAAAAAGAATAATACTAATTAAACAATTCAGCGCGCTCGCATCAATGTTAAATTCATTGGTTTCCGAGTTATTTGCAATTGATTATCAAATCGATTGCTCGCTTGGCGCTGAATATGTTATATACGGAGGAAAATAAAATGAGTAAAATAATAGGAATTGATTTAGGAACATCTAATTCAGCAGCAGCAGTATTAGAAGGCGGAAAGCCTAGAATAGTGCCAAGTGCAGAAGGTGCAACAATGTACGGAAAAGCTTTCCCAAGTTTTGTAGCATTTACAAAAACAGGAGAGTTATTAGTCGGTGAACCAGCTAGAAGACAAGCAGTAAGTAATCCGGAAGGAACAATAATGGCCGCGAAGCGTAAAATGGGTACAGACTATAAATATAAGATTCACGGTAAAGAATATACGCCACAACAAATATCAGCATTCATTCTACAAAAAATAAAGAAAGATGCAGAAGCATTCTTAGGCGACACTGTAGAAAAAGCAGTAATTACAGTACCGGCTTATTTCGACGACAATCAAAGACAAGCAACAAAAGATGCAGGAACTATTGCAGGCTTAGAAGTTGTTAGAATAATTAATGAGCCAACAGCAGCAGCACTATCATATGGATTAGATAAATCACATGCACATAAAGTCATGGTATTCGACTTAGGTGGTGGAACTTTAGATGTTACAATAATGGAGTTCGAAGAAGGAGTTTTCGAAGTAAAGAGTACATCAGGAGACACACAACTCGGTGGAACAGATATGGATAACGCAATTGTTGATTACTTAATCAAGGAATTCAAAAAAACAGAAGGAATTGACATAAGTAAAGATAAAGTTGCAATGCAAAGAATGCGTGAAGCAGCAGAAAAAGCAAAGATAGAGTTAAGCACAGTAATTGATACTGAATTGAACTTACCATTCTTGACTGCAGATCAAAATGGTCCAAAACACTTTACACATAAATTGACTAGAGCAAAATTAGAACAAATAATCGAGCCAATAATTAAGAGATGTAAACATCCAATAGAACAAGCAATTGGAGATGCAAAATTATCATTCAAAGATATTGAGAAGATAATTATGGTTGGTGGACCAACAAGAATGCCAATCGTACAGAAATTCGTTGAAGATGCTACAGGTAAAAAGGTAGAACGTGGAGTAGATCCAATGGAATGTGTAGCTTTAGGTGCATCCATCCAAGCAGGAGTACTTGCAGGAGAAGTTAAGGATGTATTATTACTTGATGTAACACCATTAAGTCTAGGTATTGAAACATTAGGCGGAGTCTGTACAAAATTAATTGAAAGAAATGCAACAATTCCAACTAAGAAAAGCCAGATATTTAGTACTGCAGCAGATAATCAAAATGCTGTAACAATACACGTACTACAGGGTGAAAGACCAATGGCTCAAGATAATAAGAGTCTAGGAAGATTTGATTTAATCGGAATTCCACCAGCTCCAAGAGGTATTCCTCAAGTTGAAGTATCGTTTGATATTGACGCTAATGGAATAGTACACGTAGCTGCTAAAGATTTGGGCACTGGAAAAGAGCAAAGCATCAAGATTACTGCTTCACAAAAATTGAACGATGCAGAAATAGAAAGAATGAGAAAAGAAGCAGAAGTACATGCAGAAGACGATAAGAAGAGAAAAGAAGAAGTTGAAACTATCAACCAAGCAGACACGCTAGTATATACTGCTGAGAAATTATTCGAGGATATGAAAGGAAAAGTAACTGAATCAAAAATGGATGACGTTAGAAAAGAAGTAGAAGAATTAAAGAAATTACTTCAAGAAGAACCAAAAGATATCAGCAAAATAAAAACAGCACTTGACGATGTGAATAAACATATTCAAGACTTAAGCGTTGAGATGTATCAGAAGGTTGCAGAAGAACAGCAGAAGAAAGGACAAGGATCGCCAGAGCAAGAAGAATCTTCCAATACAGAAGCAAAGGATGATAACGTTGTAGATGCAGAATTCACAGACCACGCTGAAGAAAAACATAAACCTAAAAAGAAAGGCAAAAAGTAAGCTAAAGCTGAAATAACCACAAACTTAAAAAACCCTTAGGGCAGTTTACAATATAGTATACTTAAATATACTAAAAGACTGTGTTAAGGGTGAGTTTATGAGTTATACAAACATAGCATTGTTAGATATTCAGATTGAAAGAGTAAAGGCAGAAATTAACGATACATCCATAGGATTATCGATGCTAACAATATTTTTCCTAGCATTAATACCCCTATTTTACAGCATAATTGGTATTTACGATTTCACGATCAAAGACATAGAGATACCGTTGGTATTATCTGTGACAATAATATTTATGGCCACTATGTTAACTGTGGTGCATTGGGAAAATAATAAAAAGAAACTAGGAGCATTATACGCGCAAAAGGAAGAACTCTTGAAGAGTCAAGCATTAGTTGAGGCAACTCAAGAAATATCAAAGGCTAAGAAGAAAAAATAAACAGTTTATTTTCTCTAGAACAAATCAGAAAAGATTTTTAAATCTATTAGTAATACCATTAAAATATAGGCAGAGGAAAAATATTGGCAGACAAAGATTACTACAAAATATTGAATGTTTCTAAGACAGCAAGTAAAGAGGAGATTAAGACAGCTTACAAAAAGTTAGCTAAACAATATCATCCCGATATAAATAAAGAGCCTACTGCTACTGAAAAATTCAAAGAAATTAACGAAGCAGCATCAGTTCTAGGTGATGATGCTAAGAGACAACAATACGATCAATACGGTGCAGACTTTGAACGTAAGTATCATCAAAACTTTAATCAAAAATATTCTGGAGCTGACTTCGAAGATATGGATTTCGGAGATATGTTCGAAATGTTTTTCGGCGGAGGATTTGGCGGCGGAAATCAAAGTAGTGGACAAAGAAGAAGTAGAGGCAGAGATTTAAGATACGATGTAGAAATAACATTAGAAGATGCAGCTTTCGGTATCAAGAAAACAATTACTGTAGAGAAACCAGAATTATGTGGAGATTGTTCTGGTCGCGGTGGTGAAGATTACGAAAAATGTAATGATTGTTCTGGTTCAGGCGTAAAGAGAGTTAGACAACAAACACCATTCGGAATATTTGAATCAAGAGTTACATGTAAAAAATGTCAAGGACATGGCGAGATAGTAAAAAATACTTGTTCAACATGTAAAGGTAAAGGAGTAATGCACAACAAAAAAACACTTGATGTTAATATTCCAGCAGGAGTAGATAGTGGTGCACAACTAAGATTAAAAGAAGAAGGTGAAGCAGTAAAGAATGGTACGACGGGAGATTTATACGTATTCATAGATGTCAAAAAACACAAATACTTCGAACGTGAAGAAGATGACGTTATTTTAGAAATTCCGATAACAGTTACACAAGCAATGCTTGGTGATGAAGTTGAAGTTCCGACTTTAGAAGGAAAAGCTACACTTAAAATTCCAAAAGGCACACAACCAGACACTACATTTAGAATGAAAAATAAAGGAGTTCAACATCTTAATCATCCTGGTAATGGAGATCAATTAGTAAAAGTCAGAGTAGAAATTCCAGAAAAACTGACAAAGAAACAAGAAGAATTAATTAAAGAATTTGAAAAAGAATCTGGAAAGAAAAGAACAATTCTAGAAAAAATATTCGGATAAAATAATACCTATCACTTAAAAATTCTAAAATAAACCAATACTACTACCAATCAATAACTAATTATTAACAGGATTACATTACCCGTATCATAACATAAATCCCGCACTTTGAAGACTAGTTTTCACTGTTTAATAGAAAACTTTAAATACTACTTAGGTATTAAGTCAAACAGAAATAATATTAATTATATATACGTGAGGGTGATTTGAAATGAAGAAATTAATGTCTATCATGGCTGTTTTATCAATATTAATGATGGTAGTTATTCTTACTGGTTGCGAACAGAAACCTGTTACTACACCAAATGTTACGCTTGAAGGAGCAATAATAAGTTCCGGTAACGAAACAGTAATATTTAACACTTCAGAAATACAACCAGCTAAGGAAACTGAAACAACAACTCCTCAAGAGGAATTCCAGAACGTATCTTATACAGTAACGGCAACTGAAGGAGACTTAGTAACATTAAAAGTAAAAGCAGTTGATCCTGACGGGTTACCATTAGAATACGAATTTGGAAAACCATTTAACGATCAAGGATTATGGCAAACACAAGACGGAGATGTAGGAAAATATTTAGTTAGAGTTAGTGCATCAGACGGATTATCAACAACTAATGCAGATGTTCTAGTAATTGTTAATTCTAGAAACAAGCCACCAGTAATAGATTGTCAAGACGATTTAACTGTTAAAGAAGGAGAAACAGTAAATTTGGATTGTACATTCTTTGATAGAGAAAGTGATCCTATAACTACAGAATACAGTGGATGGATGACAAGTCCAACGTACACTACAAACTTTGATTCAGCAGGAGAACATAAAGTATTGGTTAAAGCATCAGACGGAATTAGCACTGCAACAAAGACAGTAAGCATATACATAGAAAATGTTCCTAGAGCACCAGTATTTAATGAGCATCTAAAAGACATGACTGTTACAGAAAGCGATATAGTAACATTAAAACTAGATGTTACAGTTCCAGACTTAGGCGAGACTGCAAAATTAAAATACTCTGAACCATTCGACAGCAATGGCGTATGGAAAACAAAACTAGGAGATGCAGGAACATACCCTATAACTGTTGTAGCAACATCACAAGGATTATCTACTAAGGAATCATTCACATTAACTGTTAAGATGCTGAATACAGCACCAGTAATGGGATTAATACCAAATATCACAGTTGATGAAGGAGACACAGTTAAGATAACACCAGATGTAGCAGACAGAGAAGAAGATCCAATAACAATAACGTACGAAGGTTGGATGGAAGATTCAACGTATACTACAACATTCGATGATGCTTACCCAGATGGTTGTGATGAACCAGAGTGTGGAGTAACATACAAAGTAACAGTAACAGCATCAGATGGCGTATACGAAGTATCTCAAGACGTATTCGTATCTGTATTAGATAAAAATAGACCACCAGTATTTGTCTGGCAATAAATCTATTTTTACTTTTTTTTATTTTATATTTAATTTTTCTTTCTTAATGTTTTAATTAAATTTAAATAACGGTTCTTTATATACACACAATTAATCAGAGCAATTAAGTGTATCAATGTGAAATCATGAATAAAATTCAAGAATTAGACCATGTCAAGAAAAGAATACTAGATGAAATGAAGTGTCCATTAAAGGATGCTGCAAAAAATTTAGTGTTTGGAAAAGGTAACCCTGATGCTAGTATACTATTCATTGGAGAGGCTCCTGGAGCTAAAGAAGATGAATTAGGCATACCTTTTGTTGGCGCAGCAGGTAAAGAATTAGACAAACTTCTTAGAAGCATTAATCTAACGCTTGACGATGTTTACATTGCTAACATCCTTAAATATAGGCCTCCTGAAAATCGTGATCCTAATGTTGAAGAGATATATAGACATACGCCATATTTAATTGATCAAATCAAAATTATTAAGCCAAAAATTATATGTACACTCGGCAATTATTCGACTAAATTTGTATTAGCACAATTTAATATTCCTAATATGAAGAAGATTGTCGGAATTACAGAACTTCACGGCAAAGTTAATCCTATAAGTATTGATGGAATGGATTTTATGGTTATTCCGCTGTATCATCCTGCAGCAATGCTGTATAATCCTAAATTAAGAGCAGTACTTGGTGAGGATTTCTTGAAAATGGGTGAAATATTGGGTCTAGAGATTGTTGAGAAAAAAATTGTACAGAAAGGATTAGAGGAATTCTAAGAGTTGTCCTATAAAGATGACAAATAATGAATAAATATTTAAATCAAACATTCTGAAATATAGTATGATTGAATACTTTTACAAGCATGGCTCAAAACATGTTGTTGGAGATGTAAATACTTATGGAGAGCTTAAAAGTAAAGTGCAATCTAAAGATTTTCTATGTTTTTTAGTACAAAATCCTTCTGATACAGAGATAGCAGGGATATGTAAAGACTATAACCTAGAAGAAAAACCGTTTAAAAAATTTAAGAATGAGACAAGATCTTTAAGATATAGTTTTAACCCCTTAACATTTGCGTTCACAGATTATTATACGTTTAATGAGCACATAAAAATATCACATTTACTATTTATAGTCAGGAATAATTTATTGGTACTAGTATCATCAGATACATCCACATATTATAAAGACTTATTCAAAAAAGTAGTAAATAAGGCCCAGGAGAAAAAGAAGTATTCAGCAGGATACGTATTATATGAATTTTTGCATCAGGATGCTAAAGAGAATTATGAAGTAATAGAAAGTATGGATGACAAAATGGAATTACTAGAACAAAGAGTTCTTAATGATAATCATGAAAAAATGTTAATACATGACATAATCTCATTAAAGAAAGATTTGATTCACATGTCGAAAAGATTGTGGTCTTCGTCCAAAGTTATTTTTACCATAAAAAAAGATTTGACAACAATAAATTTAACCAAAGAAGACATATCATTATTAGATGACATATACGATACGTTTCTACATCAAATTGATTTAATAGAGACTCAAAAGGAGACCATCACTGATTATCTTGAAATATATACTACAATGATATCGAATAGATTAGCAACTACATCCAATGAACTTAATGTCGTAATGAAAAAGATGACCGCATTAACTATAATAATAATGATTCCTACATTAATAGCAGGAGTTTATGGTACAAATTTCGTTAATTTCCCAGAGATACATTGGAAATATGGTTATGTTTGGCTTTGGGGATTCATGATTGGGGCTGCAGCTATTGCATACACCTTTTTCCACAAAAAGAAATGGTTATAAATTAGTAATCAGTACTCTCTTCTGAACCGGTGTTCTCTATGGATTTTGATAAATGGTCGTTTGAAAAAAAGAAAGACTTCTTGAAGAGTCTTAGGTATAAAAACTCTGATCAAATATATGGTGCTTTCAAAAGAGAAGGTTTAGAGATACATAAATCTTCAGAAGGCGAGGATTTTATTATGATGACTCCTAGCGGATATCAATATTATTTCGCAGTCAAACCGTTGACAGCTAAACTAACGTCTGTGCAGAAGAAAATGAAGGGCGAATATAAACATAGATATTTTTTGATTGCTCGCGAAGAAGCTACAATAGGTGTAAAAAAATGAAATTATTAGTTGTGGGAGATTTACATGGACATATCCCTAAGATTCACTTTAAGGAATTTGATGCAATAATTTGCGTCGGGGATTATTGTAGCAGTGAGAAAATATGGAAACACACAAAAATTCAATATCAAAAATTTCTTAAAAATCCATATAACCGCAAAGCTTGGTACGACGACATCGGTAGAACAAAAGCTAAAAAACTAATCAAAGAGTCCCTTAACGCAGGCAGAAAAGTTTTAATTAAATTAAACTCATTAAATGTTCCAATATATTCTATACCTGGGAACTGGGACTTTGTAAACGAAGACGATGAATGGACATACTTAAATAAAGATTACTACAAAACATTTCTAATTAAAGGTTTAAAAAATGTTAAGGATTGTAACCAGAAAATTTCGAAAATAGACAATATGAATAAATACAACATAATAGGCTACGGCGTAGTTAATGGGCCCGAATTATTGAAATATAGAAGTTATAAAAATATTAAGAAAACAAGTTATGTGAAAAATGAAAAAAGATACAAGAGACTATTATCAAAATATAATAAATTATTTATGAAATCTAAAAAAGCCGACTCGAGTAGATCAACAATACTATTATCACACAATGTACCTTATAATACTCCGTTAGACAAAATCATAAATAAAGACAGCCCTATGAACGGGCATCATTACGGCTCTAACTTAGCTCGAGATATGATTGTGAAACACAAACCAATACTGTGTATTGGCGGACACATGCACGAACATTATGGAACATGTAAGATAGGAAAAACAATCGTTCTTAATGCAGGTTTTGGCGGAGAGAAAAATACATTAATCGAACTCGAGAACGGCAAAATTAAGAGTATAAAATTCTATGGGAAAAAGAAGTAATATTTATAAACAATTTACCTATTCTCTGAATATAATATAGAATAATAAGTTTGAGGGTGATTTTATGGCTTGGAGTTTTGGATTAAAAGCAATGTTTTTAACATTAATAGCATCATTTTTCTTGATACTGACAGGATTATTGTATTTCATGTTCACATTGTGGATTGTTAAGATTGGCGCTAGCTTTATTTTAACAGATTTATGGAATGCTGGAAAGATTGATGGTAGTTACATGGTGTTGGCCGCAGCACTAATCAGTGCAGGTAGCATGGTTGCATCATCAATGCAAAGACAATAAATTAGAAAATCACAATTTATCTGATATATCGGAAAAAAGTGAGCTATATTTCTTTTCTGTTTTTATATAATTCCATTTTAATTTTTCTGAATATTGATCAGCCATGTATGAATTTTTTTTCTGCGCCGACTTTATCAAGCAATTACATTCTCTAATTAATTTCAATTGTAATAAAGATTTTTCTGGAGATACATAATTTGTTTGCAAGACTTCAGAGACTGAATCTATAGATAATGCTAATTGATCTAAAGGATCCCATGAATCATCCTTTAAGCGATTAGTAGCAGGTTGATCAAAAACGCTGATTCCGTCAAGCTTTTGTCTAGCCTGACTAACATACGTAATTAAATCAGATATATGAGAAACACTATATAATCTCGGTTTTATTACACTTTCATATTTCTCAGTTAAGTGTGGTGCTTTCTCTTTTGCCGTTGCCACAAGCACTTCAAAAGAATGGCGTAAAATATTTTGAGCTTTTTTCCGACCATCATCCTTGTAAGTAGAAGTTATTATACCTTCAATAGTACCAAAATATCCGTTTAATGTATCAATAGGATTCCAATCATTATCATTTAGAATATCAGTAGCAGGAATATCTTTGGATGTATCTCCTTGAAGCCTGTATATTGCATCATCTATGCATATCTTCATATCCCTAAATGTTTCTGGTGTAAATTCGATTGAATTATTATTTGGCATTTTCTCTCCCCCATTTAGTACTTCTCTTTTATTTATTTAGTTTATGAAAAAAACAATATCTGACTGTTTAAATCAATAGTTTTGCATGTATTTCTTCAGTTAAAAATGATTCTCTCTTTATGTCTTCCAGTATAAACAATTCTTGTTTCGCTTCAATTCTGAATCTTTCCAATAATTCTGTGAATCGTTGTAAGTCTGCCATATCTCTGAATATCCCTTCTACAAAATAATCAAAACCGCTATTTATTCTATATATTGAATTTATGTTCTCATTGCCAACAAGAAATTCCCTAAACTCTTCTCTGGAATCTTTTGCAACTTTAAACAGTATGTTTATTCTAATATCAAAACCTAATCTTTTGAAATCTACAAGTGTCGTATGCTTTTGTATTAATCCCTTTTCAAATTCTCGTAATCTATCAAATATAGTGCTTACCGGAATACTTGTCCAGCGACTTATTTGCGTGAGGTTTTCTCTCGCGTTTCTTCTAAAATAAGTCATCAACAATATGTCTTTTCGAGTTTTTAGCTCCATGACAATCGCCCCCAACTAATTTTCAACTAACATCATATGATATCTTATATTCAATAGTGCTTCAAGAATATATATCTTCTTTATAAAGAAACTCTGAATGCTTCAGGATTTTTCTGAAGCAGACACATAAATAAGTTTTTGAAAGAGAGTTTTAAGCACAAAACACTATTCTTTCACAAATTCTTTCCCTGAAGCAGAACTATTTAATCATATTCCTGAAACAATTTCCATCACAACCAAAAAGCTTATTTTTGGAGTGCTGGAAATTGCATTGACAATTTCCATCAAATTTAAAAACGTCCAGACCAATAATACATTGTGCGTGATTACTATGCGTGATACTGAAGAAATCATATTAAACGTATTCAAGAACCATTCAACAAAGGAGTTGAATACTGAATTCTTAGCTAAGGAGATATATCCGCAGGAATATACGCAAATAGAGAATCTACTACTGAGTGCAGATAAAGTACGTGTTCATGATGGAAAACGTAGAAAGTTTCAACTACACAGAAAATTATTATATTATATGAACAAACTCGTTGACAATAAAATAATAAAAGTCTCAAAGATAGCGGAAAAAGGTGAAAAATATTTCATTCTACAAGCAGGAGAAGGAGATACAATAATAGAGAAAGGATATAAAAAAATAACAATTAGTAAGCCTACAATCACAGCAACATACATAGATCACTATGAATCTAATGGAGTGATGAAAAAGTATGAAGGTGATTCTTGGATTAACAGATTCAACAGCATACTGTTAGAATGCAGTAAAATAAAGGATATTGATAGACTATATGGCCTTATAATTGAATGTTTCACAAATGTCAATGACACCGTAGCATTAAATGAATTCGATATTATTCTTAATGCGACTAGTGAGAAACCATTAAAGGAATTCCTAAACAAGATCTCAAAAGATACAGAGAACTCCGGAAAAACAGTTTCAATACTGATTAATATTTCTCAAGTGAACAATAACATTTACGAATTTATAGATTATTACACAGAGATTAATTCAAAAAAGATGAACATAGTATTTAATCTCAATAACAAAGACTTGCAAAAAAGTTCTAAAATTATCGAGCATATAATAGAGAAATTCTCTGATTCCAAGATAAAAATCAATTTCAAAAATACCGACCAAAGTAGTTCACCTTACTTCAAAGGTCGTGCGGGAATATATAACTTTGATGAACAAGGTTGGGACATCTATTCTAAGAAATTTAAGGGTAATGTTATTGGAATAAGTTGTTCACAATCTCAAGTTGCAATCAATATAAATAGATTCTTCGAAACGTATAAGACAGATGCAGAATTTAGACAAGCAATACTTGATGCTGCAAAAACGTTACTAGTAGCAAGCACAATACAGCGTCGAAAAAGCAACGAATATTTCAGAAACATAAACAACATAAATTATCCTAATTCGGCCGACTTCTATAAGTTTAGCAGAGATTATATTAGATTTTGGAATTATGATTGGCATAAAGATATTACAGAGAATCACAATTTATTCGCATTAATTCAGAGTACAAAGGAACTTGTTGACAATTTCTGCTACAGTGAAGAAACCATATTCAAAAGTTGCGGTGTGCCAATAAGATTCAGAATAGCTTTTAGTAGCGCATTTAGAAATTTTGATCAAAAGTTTATGGGAGAACGAGATTATAAAAAATTTACCATAGGAAAGGCTGAAGATTATTACAATAGCGACATAAAAGAATTTTTACACATAAGAGAAAAAATGTTCGAGATATTCGACGGCGGAGATAGATTAAGAATATTTAGGAAGAGTGATTTTGCCATGACGGACATAATGCATGAACTCGGAATAATATTAAATGGGTATAAAGTGCCTTTTTTCACATATGATTTCAGTGGATTAAAAGGAACTGTAAAATTAACAAATTTTATGTAACTTTTGACAAACAATTGGTAAAAAAATGACTATTAACGAAAAAACTTGTTTGGATGCATGGAAAAAATCTCTAAAGTATATAGTGGAGGAAGGCATAGACTTTACAGATACTGATGATAGACAGTGCAGAGAAACACTTAATCTTATGGTAAATATTGAAAATCCAGAGAAAGATTATGAGAAACTCATTGAAGTAATGAAACAATTTGAATGGATATATCCTACAAGTGAAGAGCTATCAGCAATAATATTTAACAAAGAGGATCTAGCAATATACGAGTATAGTTATGGACCTAGAATATTTAATTTTTCAGGCAAAAAAGATCAAATAAACGATTTCGTCATACCTCTTCTAAAAAGCGATCCTAATAGCAGAAGGGCAGTTATATCCTTATTTAATCCTTCTACAGACTCAGATACACTCAATAAAAACGTACCAAGTTTAATGTTTATACATTTTAAGATTCAAAATAATATCTTGAATTGTACTTGCTTTATTAGAAGTAATGACTTTTTTATAGGATGGCCTGGAAACATATATCAAATATATTTGTTACAAAAATACGTTGCAGATAAACTAAACGTTAAAACAGGATCATTATCTACAATGTCGTGCAGCGCGCACATATTCCACGAACATTTTGAGCACATAAAAAAGATGAAATAACAAAATAACTACTTCTCGATAATTAAACAAAAACCTTTATAAAGAAGTTCTTTCAATTCTAAGATTATGAGCAAAGAATTCCCAGATGAAGAAAGCGAATCGTTAGAAGTGGAGCAGAATCCAGAATCATTAAGAGACGACGATGAAATAACTGATGCTGAAGAGGCATTCATGGAAGGCTACGACTCAGAAGCTGACGAAGAAGAAGAAAAAGAAGAGAAGGAAGACGAGTTCGACATCTAAAAATATTAATGTTACTTCTTTAAACATATTTATTACTATCTTTTATAATCTACAGATAAAACTAAGAAATTTAAATAGTATTTATTCTAAACCGAAAGAATCTGTGAACTCTGCAATCATTTTATACTTATTCAAATAATCATATCCCTTCTGAGTTAAAGAATACGTTTTATTATCGCCATTAATGTTTTCTATGATAAATTCTTTACCCATTAATTCGGTTAAGTATTCCTCCATCATCTGGTGAGAAAGATTTGACTTGTAAAGAATATGGGTTGGCTTAATACGATTATTTTTATCATGTACTGCCTTCAATATATCGTAGATTATTTTTAATCTATCTCGTTTTTTTGCCATTTTTCTGTTTCTGCGTCCCCAATCTAAATATAATCAACAAATTAACAAATACAATCAAATATGCTAGCAATTCTAGAACATGACCGACTATGTAATACAACATGTTATCCATAGCAAAGATAAAAAATAGGTATGCCACGAATAATAAAATCATAGAAACCGCTACTAAAAGCGTAGTCATTTTACGATTAGCCCAATAATTAGCCAAATAATAATACACAATAAATCCTAATAACACTGTTGATAATAAATATAACATGAATGTTTTATAGGGTGTAAAGTATAGAGAAGTAAATATTAAAAAGAACATTAACACAAACGTCGGGAAGCTATGAATCTTTAAAGCTAAATAGGCCAATAATAATATACCTATTAAGAACAATATTGCATGCATATATAATCCGAATAAACTTAATAAATATACATTTTGTAAATTCATTAACACACATACTTCATCATCTAGCCTAGCCAAAATAATTAAATTTAACACAGATTGTGCAATATAAGATAATGCGATAAATAGGAATGCTAACGAGAATAATCTAACGTTTCTTTCTCTAGTAACGTTAAATATTTTCCACGCATAGAAACTCACTAATAATGTAACAATCGCAAAAATGGCTTCTAAAGCTATATCGTAACCTATAAACCAATCCGGTACTAAAAACATGTTACCCATAGTCTCAGAATAAACATAGTGTTTTTATAGTTTATGGAATAGAAGTCAGAAAAACAAAGAAAATGAAAAGAATAATTAAAAAAAGATTAAACCGAAAAAGCCTATTCCATATCAAACTTTAAGGATTTATGTTTGACATTATCAACTACCTTGTGTATGAATGCTTCTTTGACAGCGCCGAACTTAACTTTTCCATCTAGAGTTCTTACAGCAAGAGTATGATTTTCCATCTCTTTGTCTCCAATTGTTATCATTATTGGAATATTCAATAACTGTGCATCTCTAACTTTCTTTGGAGTACTTTCAGTTCTTTCATCTATTTCCACACGTATTCCGTGTCTGTCCATTTCTGCCATTAAACCTTTACAATATTCTGTATGTCTATCAGCTATTGGCAATAATTTTACTTGAACAGGCGAGAGCCATAACGGGAATCTTCCTGCAAAGTGTTCAGTCATAATTCCAAAGAATCTCTCGAGTGATCCTAAAACTGCACGATGTATCATTACGCATTGTTGCTTTTTACCATCTGCATCAACATAACAATTGTTGAATCTTGATGGTAGATTAAAGTCTAATTGACATGTTGGACATTGCCATTTTCTACCTAAAGCGTCTTCTATATCAATATCTATTTTTGGACCGTAGAATGCTCCATCGCCAGGTTTTATTGTAAAAGGTATGCCTGCTTTATCTAATGCTGCAGCAAGTAATCCCTCGGCTTTTTCCCACAACTCTGGACTACCCATTGCATTTTCTGGTCTTGTTGATAAATAATATTTCAATTTGAAATTGAATGTATTATCCCAAACGAATTTTATGAATTCTAATACACCAAGTACTTCTTCTTCAATTTGGTCGAATCTGCAGAATATGTGTGCATCGTCTTGTGCAAACTTTCTTACACGTAAAATACCGCTTAAAGTTCCAGAAAACTCATTTCTATGTAAATTACAGAAGTCTGCAATTCTTATAGGCATATCCTTATAAGATTTTACATCACGATTAAATATTAAACAATGACTTGGACAATTCATAGGTTTTAGACTATATTCTTGACCTTCAATTTGTATTACAAACATGTTGTCTTTGTAATGTTCCCAGTGTCCTGAAGTTTCCCATAATTTTTTATTATACATTTGTGGTGTGATAACTTCTTTGTATCCTCGCGTGTGATATTCTCCGCGTATAAAATTAACTAATTCATTATAGATTATTGTTCCATTTGGTAAATAGAATGGTGCTCCAGGAGAATATTCGTGGAAGTACAATAAATCCAAATCATTAGATAACTTTCTGTGATCTCTCTTTTCTGCCTCTTCTAATAATTTCAAATGCGCATCTAAATCTTTCTTTTCAATAAATGCTAGACCATATATTCTTTGTAATTGTTTATTATTTGCATCTGCTCTCCAATATGCTCCTGCAACTTTGGTTAATTTTACTGCCTTCAACTTTGAAGTTCTTGGAACATGAGGTCCTCGACATAAGTCTGAGAATTCTCCTTGTTTGTACATGGAAATTGTTTCTGATTCAGGCATTTCTTCAATCATCTCAGTCTTGAAAGGATTATTCTTGAATAACTTTAATGCATCGTGTTTCGATATTTCTTCACGATAAACAGGCAAATCTTCTTTCACAATCTTTTCCATTTCTGTTTCTATTGCAGGAAAATCATTTGTACTAAACGTCCTTTCAGAATCTAAATCATAATAGAATCCATTTTCTACAACTGGACCAATCGTTAGTTTAACTTCAGGATACAATCTTAGTAATGCTTGTGCGAACAAATGCGCAGCGCTATGTCTCATTACTTCTAACCCTTCAGGATCTTTACCAGTAATTATTTGTAATTGACAATCATGAGAAATTTTAGAAGTTACATCGACTAATTTTCCATCAATTTTTGCTGCGAGTGCAGCCATTGCTAGTCTTGGACCGATCTTTTCAGCAATTTCTAAGGCACATATGCCCTTTGAGAATTCTTCAACCTTTCCATCTGGAAAGCTAATTTTAACAGTACTCATTTTACCACCCTACGCAATACAACTGCGTAATAGACGAAAAATAGACTTATATTAAAAGATTACGGAAATTGTGATAAAAACAAGGAATTAAAAAAATAGAATAAAATTTATTTCTTATCGACTTTATACATAAACGTATTTCGTTTACCCGTATTCTTGTATTTGATGATGTTTGTTTTACGTAGTTTCTTCAAACTCATCGTCACTGATCCTATAGAAACCTTTAATTTTTCAGATATCTCTCTAGAAGTAAACCATTTACCTCTATTCTTACATAAAAAATCATATACTTCCTGTTGACCCATTTGAAACCCCCCAAATGATTAAATATGTTCAAAAACATATGTACTAGAACATATGAAACTAAATACCTATTTAAGCTTTTCTGTTTCACTCGAGCGTAGAAGCATATTTAAAAATGTTCAGTTATAAAGGAGAAGAATAAAAACAGATATATTTAACGGAAATTTACAACACAAAAGCAATAATTAGAGCAACAATTCCAACACCAAGTACTGCATAAGCAATAATCATGTCTGTTGTTAGATTCTTAAAATAATTTCCGATATTTTTGAATATTTTTTCAAAATCGATTGATACGGTTTTACTAGCCATTTTCACCTCTACGCTATCAACAAAGATTCTATAATCTAATTTACACCGACTGCTTTCATAGTCTTATTATTACAATGTGGGCAAATCCATTCTTGGAATGTACTATTTCCAGAATTCAACTTCGCACCCTTTTTCATTTCAGTCTTACACTTTGGACAATTTATACCAGCTTCCATAAAATTCACCTATTCGTTTAATCTATCTAACTTTATTCCAACATCCAGAATTTATATAGTTTATTAATTATTCTCTATATTGAAACGATAGATCGTTATATTCGTCAGTATCGTACACAGTTATTCCAGAATCATGCCACAACACGAATTCTTTAATTCCTGCATCAAGCGCCATCTTACTACAAATAGTACAATAAGGCTGTCCGGAGGGTTTCTTCTTAGTTTTATCCAATCTGACAAAATATAATCTCGAACCAACAATCTTTTCAGGATTATTTTTCAATGCATCCATTATCGCTCTTTGTTCAGCATGTACACAACAAGTCTTATCGGTAACTCTTTTATCATAAGAACTTTTATCATTTAAACATCTTCTCTGTGATTCAATATTAGTAGGAGGACTATTGAAACCCTTACCTATAATTTTACTTTTCATAACAATTACTGTGCCACACTTTTTTCTTTCACATGTTGCATGAAGAGCCACTTTCGCAGCTTCATCTATATACTTCATCGCTTCTTTTTCTTCAGATCCTGATAATACTTTCATTTTAATCTATCTCAAATGTATCTCGATTATATCTCTATCTACAATTTTATGATCTAACATGAATCTTTGCCCTGGAAATCTTGCTGACTTCCCCCAGACCCTGCAAAATTTGAATTTTGACACAAAATCTTTGTGTAACTTATTACACAAATCTTCAATTTTGGATTTTCTAGAAATAATCAAAGGAATCTTTAAATCTGCTTCCTTTCCGGGCTCTTTCAAATAAACTCTGATTAAATCTAGTTTTTCGAAAATAAGTTCTTTCAATTGTTCAATGTAAATCTTATCCTTAGCACTTATTGCAAGGTCTGCTTTCAAATCATTAATAATTTTTTCAACTTGGTTTTCCGTTGCAAGATCTATCTTATTAATGATGGTGATTGCGGGAATATATTTCTTATTACCCTCTAATAAATCTATGAATTGATCTGCATCAATATCGGAACGAATAACGATGTCCGCATTCATCAATCGAAATTCCTTACAGATTAATTTTATTGTTTCTTCATCAATCTTTGTAAGTTTGATTGTGCTTGCGACCTTTATTCCGCCATGCGAAGTCTTTGTGACTTTTACATCTGGCTTTTCTTGATTCAATCTTAAGTGTGCATCATAAATTTCTTTTTTTAGAACTTCATAATGTTCTGGAGCATTTACATCTATAATAAGTAGAGCCAATTCTGCAGATCTCATTACAGATAAGACTTCTTTACCTCTTCCCGTTCCTGCTGCAGCACCTTTTACAATTCCTGGAACATCTAATATCTGAATCTTTGCATCATTATAATGCATAGTCCCTGGAATTACAGTAAGTGTCGTGAATGCGTAAGCAGCAGTTTTAGATTCTGCATTTGTTAAATCATTAAGTAAAGTAGATTTTCCAACAGAAGGAAAACCAATTAGAATAACGGTTCCGTCGCCATTTTTCTTGACGTCGTAACCTTCCATCTTTTTGCCACCAGAACCACGCGTTTCACGTTTCTCTTTAAGTTTAGCGAGTTTCGCTTTCATCAAACCGACGGCATGCTGAGTACTCTTGTTATATTTCGTCTTAGCTATCTGCGCTTCTAACTCTACGATTTCACTAGAATATTCAACCATGATGATTGATAATCATAACACGTTTTAAAGTTTTCGTACACAACCGCGAATTTTAACACAAACTTTAAATATAACGTATCCCAAATCCATGTCATGAAAAAGGGGTATGTGGTATTGTTAATTTCTTTGCTCATAGTTGTTGTAGTAAGTAGTCTAATTACTGCTGCTGATGAACTTTGTCCGGTCGACAATAAAATATCTAGTACAGGATGCGTTTGTGGGCATTCTCCAAATACCTCACTCGGTTATGGACAAGTAATAATTGGCGGAGCAATTCCATCTATAATAAGTTGTAATAACATACTAGACGGCGTATGTCCTGAAGATTTCACTGATGCAGGCGGCGTAACAGCTAATTGTGGTAGTTGCCCTGATCCAGACTGTACAGTCAATAATTCTTTAAATGTCGGATATATTTCTGGAAAGGTTACTGATAAAGCAGGCAAAGGAGTATTAGGAGTACTAATCACAGGTCATCCAATAAAATGGAACAATAGTGCGAATCTTGATAGAAGTGCACCATTAACAGATGATTATGGAGACTATAACTCTAAAACGTTCCTAAGTGGAAAATATTTCTTCAGCGCATCTAAAAAAGGATACGACACACAACTTGTGGAAGTAACAGTAACACGCGGAATAGTTAATTCATCAGTAAATTTCATATTATCAAACGGCACATGCTATGATGATTGTACAAATAGCGAGAATAGATGTAGTGCAGCATGTGACGGAATTACGTTCAATGATAGTGGCACAAAATGTACTTTCTTTAGTGATGGAACATTCCCTGCTCCAATAATTAGAACTGCTTGTGACAATCAACCTAAAAACTCTAGCGTAAAACTAGGTCAATACGGTGCTGATGAAAATCACACATACTTTGTAAAATGTTGTGAAGAGGCTCCGACACTAGAACGTTACGTTAAAGCGAAGCCAGATACTAGTAAAAACACTGTCGGTAATTTAGTCAAGACTGAAAAGATAGCAAAACGTTATGGTTATCCTGTAAGAGTCGTAGTAGCATATTGGCCTAAGAGAACAACAACACAATAAGTCAATCACACAAGCCTAAAAAGTAGCAAAATTTTTAATGCGTAATTCTATAAATCCAATATACTTAGTAAAAAGGGGCCTTATGTTTAAAAAGTTCAGAAAAAAAGGATATTATTTTATTATTGACGCATTTATAGGAAGCACCATAATATTTCTATCTTTGATGATCATATTAAATCAGGGAGTTAGACCCACCAAAATACAGTATAATTACGAGATGGCTGAAGAATATAGTTCTTTTATTTTTACTACTAAAATTGTAGATGTACAAAACAATCCTTATGTAGAGAGCTTAATAATAATTGGACATATTAACGATACGTCCTTAACAATAATGGATCAGGTTAATCTTTTTTATTATCGAGATAATCCTGCCGACTTAAGACGTGCAGAATTAATGATTGAAAATCTTACAACAACATTGATTCCTGAGAAGTATAGCTACGTATACAACATTATTGATCCTACAGCAATGCCTACAGTCACACGTGTAAGTAACAGGACCACCATAGATATTGATGACGCGAGGATAGTTATAGCATCTAAAAAAATTACATTCCTACAAATTAATAGTACACACATGTTTGGCCCTGCAACTACGGAGATAAAAATATGGATATAAGACTTAAGAAAAAGGCTGTACTCTTCTCGCTAATATCTGTACTTTTCTCAGTATTATTTGTAACAATATTCTCACAGAATTTTAGTACGCTGTATGAAGATAGAATTCCAGGAAGTAATATTAGAATAAAGGTTATGGATACATACACGAGGAATTTCGAGACATATTTACTTGACAGCGTTAAAATTTCTACGTATCGCACATTAGATGCTATGACTAATATAAAACATTCTGATAAATCTTTTTTCTCTGACTCCGGAACTTTTAACACCACATTTAGTGAATGTATGAGATGTGGTCATACAAGTTGTTCACCCCTGGGAGTTGATTGTAATCCACAATACTATCTAGAAGCGAGACTAAATAATATTACTAATCTTTCTGATGAAGAACTAAATATTAGAACAACATACAAAATAAACGCTATAAGTATAGATCAAGAATCAGCATTCAATGTACAAGTGAGAGTAAATATCTCTTATAATGTAAGTGATGATTCTGACGAACTGTATTACGCTAGATGGAACAAGGAACTTTTAGTAAATCAATCGGTATCGATAATTGGATTATTAGATCCTACAGGTAATATTAATGATGGCACTAACACATATAATAGAACAATAAAAGAATATACTGGAACGTGTCAAGGAGATCCGTCATGTTGGACTCCAGCCACCACTCTTGCTTTTTATCAGGATCAAAGCTTTACACTTGCGAGAGATAGAGGCACATCTTTTCTTCAAAGATATTGGAATGATACTACTCCTTCAAGATACGGCATAGAAACTATTCTACATCCATCGGAACTACCATCTCCAGACGGCAATCACAGTTATATTGATCGATTATATTGGAACGATACATTTAATTGTAATGCAAATCCTGGTATGTCAATCAGTATCTACATATTGGATGGAGACTACGTAAGCTTAGATAGTAATTCCTCTACTTGGTACGGATTAACAGAAGGTGAAATTGCCCCAGGCGGCGTAGTTTGTCCAAGAATATAAATAATGTAAAAAAAGCAAATATAAAGAATTAGACGTATAATCGAATATACTACTACGTAATAATCAACAAACTTTTTATAGGCTCGTAGAGACTACTAAAGAGTATAAACTGTAAAAATGACAGAAGAAGTAGTTAGAACAGGGGTCGACGAGTTATTGGAATTATTAGCACATAGTGCTAAGACCCCACTGACGGAAGTCGCTACAAAGCTCAAAGTAGATGCTGGAGTAATCCAAGCATGGGTTGATTTCTTAGTTGAGGAAGGAATTGTCGGCATCGAATATAGATTTACAACACCATACATATATCTAAATAAAGTGGTTGAGAAAAAACAGGAAGATGCCACGATTAAAGAAGAAAGCTATAACATACAATACTTTAAAAAACAATTTTGGGATAAGGCAAAAGCAAATAATATTCCTGAAAACCAAATAGACATGCTTTGGAAAAATCACGTAAATCAAGCATTAGAATTACAGAAAAAATATTTCTTCTTCGAATCACAACGACGAAAATTCAACAACATAGAGCAAATATGGAAGGAATATAAAGAATTAATACAATACGCATAAAAGTACTCGCATCTAAAAACATGGAATTTGAACAATATTTGGAAAGAGACATACTAACTTTCTTAGACAGTAAAATATACAAAAAAGAAAATACGAGCAGAGATAGAGAAGAAGAGTACGGATTATATTTAACAAAAGATTATTTGAAAGAATTAAACTATGCATTAGATAACGATGAATTAACAAGAGCAAAAAAACTATTTGATGAATTAAAAACTAACTACTCTAGATTACCGAAGAATAGTGTCGAACGTAAAAAAATATATTCTTTACTAGAGAAGATGTATGAAAAAATACAGAATTACGTCAGAATCAAAGAAGGAAAGATAGAAATAATAAAACAAGGTGACATGGAAATATTTAAGGATACCACTGAAAAATTCTCTAGCATTGCAGACAAAATGGAAAAGGCAGCGGCTTCTTCGCTAACAAACGATACAAAAGAAATCAAGATTAATTCTAGCGTTATTCCGATAAAAAGAACAGAATTGCCTATAAGAATGGGTGCAAAAACAGAATCAAAAAAAGATTCATCTGAAGAGAACATACTTCTAGAAAAGAAAAAATCTCACGATCAAGAAACAGAAACAGCAGAATCTGAAACAACAGACAATGCAGTAACAGAAAAACACGACTCATCGAGGGAAATAGAGAAAACTGTAGTGAAAGAGATAAAAAGGCGTGGAGAAAAAGGAAGTGTAGAAAGTAGCAGAATTTCAGAGTTCCCAGAGATAAATCAGAATATAACTCGAGGAAAAGATATTGAAAGATTAGATGAAAAACAAGGCACGCATGATGAGTGGAAAGAAGAGATAATTCATAAAACCACTAAACATTTAGAAAGATTAAAAGTACATGTAGTAGA